>CATOJL010000054.1 GCA_951800155.1 uncultured Bacilli bacterium
GTATAAAAGGTTTTGCCACTATGTTGATGATAAGTATTCTTGTGACTATGCTAATCATGGTGCTATTTACGAGATATATTACTACAAAATTTGTAGAGAGCAATCGTTTTAATGATAAAATTCATTTCTTTATTGGAGGAATAAAGAAAAAAGAAAAATTAAGTGTTCTAGCACAACATAAGGCTAAATTTGTATTATGTACCTTTATTTTCTTAGGAATTGGTGCCATTTTTTCTAGTATAAATCAATTAAATTTAGGGATAGATTTTAAAGGAGGAACTTCGGTTACATTAAAAACAGAAGATGCACTTACAGAAGAGAGAATAGAAAAAGATATAAACGAAATGAAATATGCGTTAGCATCCTTTACCAAAGAAAAGGAAGATACATATACGATCATACTTAATAATACTTTAGAAGAAGATGAAATTGCTACAATAGGAAATTATTTTAAAGAAAAATATGAAGCATCTGTTGATGTGGGAGTTGTATCCAATCGCGTGAAGCAAGATTTAGTAAAGAATGCCATTTTTTCTCTTGTGCTTGCTATTATTGGAATTGTCATTTATATTTCCATTCGCTTTACATTCTCTTACGCTTTAGCAAGTATACTTACACTCTTACATGATGCCCTTATTGTTGTATTTATCTTTAGTATTTTTAAGTTAGAAGTATCTACGATTTTTATTGCTGCCATCTTATCCATTTTAGGATATTCGATTAATGATACCATTGTTGTCTTTGATGCGATTCGTGAAAGAAAGAAAAATAAATATAAAAATAATTTTAAAGAAAAACAAGAATTAGAGGAAACAGTAAGGGAAAGTATTACAGGAACACTTCCTAGAAATATCTTTACATCACTTACAACTCTTATTCCAATTCTTGCATTAATTTTCTTTGGAAGCAGTGAGATTGAAACATTTAATATTGCTATGTTCGTAGGTTTACTAGCTGGTTCTTATTCTTCTTTATTCCTTGCAACTTTTCTATGGGAAAAATTGGAAAAAAGGAATGTTGGAAAACCGCCAAAGAAAAAATGGTATGACATGGATGAAAAGGAAGAATTAAAAGTAAAGGGGATCAATTCATAAAATGGAAAAAGAAAAATCAATAACGATAGAAGAATTACTTACTACTGTAAAGACATATAATCAGAAAGAGGAAGATTTAGAACTTATCAGAAAAGCTTATGATTATGCTTATGAGCATCATTTAGGAGAAAAGAGAAAAACGGGGGATGATTTTATTGAACATCCTTTACAAGTAGCTTATATTTTAACTGATATTAAAGCTGATACAGAAACCATTTGTGCATCTCTACTTCATGATGTCTTTGAAGATGCTAAAGAAATTGAGGAAGAGCTAGGAAGTATATTTTCTAAGGAGATTGTTTCTTTAGTAGCAGGTTTACAGAGTATTAATCGTCTTTCCTTTACCATGACAAGCAATGATAAAATACGTTTACAAAGAAAAATATTTGTAGGATTATGTGAAGATGTACGAGTCATTATTATGAAATTGGCAAGCCGTCTTCATAACATGCGAACGCTTTGGGCGCTATCTGTAGAAAAACAAAAAGAAGTTGCATTAGAAACCCAAGAAATTCTAATTCCTATAGCGAATCGCTTAGGTATGAGTAAGATGAAGGGGGAGTTAGAAGACCTTTGTCTACGTTATTTAAAACCGGATGCTTATTCTTCCATTGTTGAACAGTTAAATCGTTCCAAAGAAGAGCGAGATCGTGAAGTCAAGAATATGATGGATCATGTTTCTAACCTCTTATGTGAAGCACAAATTACACATGAAATTAAAGGAAGATCGAAAAGTGTCTATGGTATTTACAAAAAATTAGATAAAGGCAAAAAATTTAGTGATATTTATGATATCCTGGCCCTTCGTGTCTATGTCAATACAGAAGAGGAATGTTACCGAGTACTAGGAGTCATTCATGCGAAATATAAGCCACTTCCTAAGCGTTTTAAAGACTATATTGCTATGCCAAAAACCAATTTATATCAATCCCTACATACGACAGTTTTTGGGGAAGATGGACTTTTATATGAAATTCAAATTCGCACTTATGAAATGGATGAAATTGCTGAAAGAGGGATTGCTTCGCATTGGGCCTATAAAGAAAATAATGCAAACAATGTAAGTAAACTTATGAAAAATGTCATGGAGCAAAAACTACAATTTTATCGTTCTTTAATCGAATTACAAAAAGAGGAAATTACTGATGAAGAATTTGTAAACTCTGTGAAAAACGATTATTTTAAGGAAAACGTGTATGTATTTACACCAGATGGCGATGTGGTAGAACTTCCAATAGGTTCTACGCCAATCGACTTTGCTTACCGAGTGCATAGTGCGGTTGGTGATAAAATGGTAGGGGCTTTAGTCAATAATAATATTGTTCCTCTTAGTTATGAATTAAAGGATAATGATATTGTAAAAATTAATACGAGTAAAAGTAGTACAGGACCGAATTATGAATGGCTTATGCTAGCGAAAACGAGTCAAGCAAAAAATAAAATTAGGGCTTTCTTTAATAAAGTAGATAAAGAAGCCTATTTGAAAAAGGGCGAAGATCTTTTAAAAGAGGAATTGCGAAGAAAAAAGGTTAGTATTACGCAATTCTTTAAAGAAGAAAATTTAAAAGAATTGTTTACTTTTCTTAAAATAGATAGTGTAGAGGAACTTTATCGTGCTATAGGAAGCAATAAAATTACACTTGCTTCTATCATGAATTTTATTTTAAATGGAAATACACCTCAACAAGAACTAATTCTAAAAAAGACGCAAAATCATTTAGTAGCAACACCAAGTGTAAAGACAGATATCTTAGTTTCGGGTGCAGAGGAAGTAAAAGTAAATGTTGCCCTTTGTTGTAAACCAATTCCCGGTGATGAAATCATAGGTTATATTACAAAGGGGGCAGGCATCCGAGTACATAGAAAAGATTGTCCAAACATAAAAGAGATAGAGGAACGAATGATTTCTGTTCATTGGAATACAGAAACACAAAATAAGTATCCTTGTAGTCTTTGGATTCAAGCAACAAAAAAAGAAGATATTTTACTTTCTATCTTAAAAGTAGCATCGAATAATGCAATTTCTGTTCAAAATATGCAAACGATTCCTAAGACGGATTATAATTTATTAGATCTAACAGTTCTTACCACTGATAAAGAAAAAATGATAAAATTTGCAAATGAAATAAAGTCTTTACCTGCTATTTATGATGTACAAAGGGGAATGAAATGAGAGTTTTAGTACAGAGAAGTTTAGCTTCTAAGGTAGAAGTAAATGGAAAAACGGTTGGAAAGATTGAACACGGAATGGTTTTATTTGTCGGGTTTTCTATAGAAGATACAGAAGAAGATGTTCTTTATTTAGTGAATAAGGTCGTGAATTTACGCATTTTTGATGATGAAAAAGGTATTATGAATCGCTCTATTTTAGAGGAGAAGGGAAGTATTTTAAGCGTATCACAGTTTACGCTATATGCAGATACCCTTCATGGAAACCGACCAAGTTATAAACAGAGTATGAAGCAGGAGGAGGCTTCAAAATTGTATGATTTATTTAATCTGGAATTAAAAAAATTTTGTAAGGTAGAAACAGGGATTTTTAGAGAAAATATGCAAGTATGTATTACAAATGATGGTCCTGTTACTATTTTGCTAGAAAGTAGGAAAAAATGATAAAAAATAGAATTGATTTTAAACTCATTAACGTAGGTCTAATTGCTCTTGTCATTTATTTGATGTACCACACTGGGCATCTTTGGACGGGAGTCATTGGAAAGATTTCACAAATAACACTTCCTTTTTTCTTAGCTTTTGTCGTTGCCTATGCTTTATATCCATTTTTAAAATATTTAATGGATAAGAAAATACCAAAGCCAGTTGCTGTTGGTGTTGTATTGTTTGTGGTTTTAGGTGTAGTTGCCCTTATTGTGGGTATTGTAGTTCCTTTATTATTCGATCAAATTATAAGTCTTGTAAATACTTTAATTACCTTTGTGAAAGAATTTTCTATGAATAGTGATATCGAATTTGGGAATTTACAAGATACATTGATGACAACTTTTAACGATATTGTCAAAAACGTAGGAAAATATGCAACAAATGGTGTTACCAAAGTCATAAATGTATCAATGGATTATATTGCAACAGGTGTGATTGCCCTTTCAGCAGCTATTTATCTTTTAGTGGATATGGAGGATATTCGTAAAAAAACAAAAAAACTTTTAAAGAAAAAATCAAAACGTTCTTATCAATATGTTCGTATTTTAGATAAGGAAATGAAAAGTTACCTTGTTGGAATTTTGAAAGTAATGTTGATTACAGTTGTTGAATATTCGATTGCTTATCTTGTTATTGGACATCCAAATGCTATTTTATTAGGGGTACTTGCTATGATTGGTGTTTTAATTCCATATTTTGGTGGAATGATTACCAATGTTGTGGCTGCTGTTACGGCCTTTGTGATTAGTCCAGCTCTATTTATTCGAACAGTAATTACATTTGCCATTTTATCTTTGGTGGATGGCTATGTTATTAATCCTCTTGTTTATGGAAAAAGTAATAATGTTCATCCATTGATAGTGATTTTATCTGTATATGTAGGAGGAAAATTATTAGGTATTTTTGGAATTATGATTTCCTTCCCACTGGCTGTCATTCTTATTGCTACCATTAAATTTTTTAAAGAGGATATTAGTGATAAGATAGAGGATATGAAACAAAAAGATGCTTAAGTCCTATTACAGGAAAGAAAAAAAGTTTTTTTAGATGATTAATAAAGTGGTATATTTAAATTTAAATATACTGCTTTTTATTTAGTGAATTTTAAATGTAATCTTTTCTAGCGCATTAAAAAGTACTGTTTTTTATGTGTATCATTCATTTTTCAATTCAATTTTCACTCAAATGTTGAACCCGGAAAGAATCGTAGGATTGAATATGTAGCGATTTTTTATTCCAATAAATGGCGATAAAAAATATTTTTTAAATTGTAATAATAGTGTATGTCCTATCTATTTAAGCAAAATGAAAAAATGCAATTGACTTTAAGAAGATTTCTTGCTATGATATAAAAGGAATTTATGAAAATGTTGATGTGGAAGAGTAATATAGAAATGTAACTAAAAGCGAGTTAGAATGGTGAGAGCTAACAGGAAAAATGTATGAAAAACACCACGGAATGAATGATTGAATTTAAGTAAATCGTTCCGGTTATACCGTTATCATGTTAAGTGATCAGTTATGATAAAAAGGGTGGCACCATGGGTCAACTCATCCCTTTACTCTAACTGATTTTTTTGATTTTGAAGGAGGAGAATATGGCAAAATTTACAAAAGAAATGGTTACAGACTATGCAGATAAATTAATGATAGGCTTAACGGAGGAAGAAACACAGATGGTTTTAGAGGAATTTGAGATTATTGATAAAAATATTGATGTGATCAATAAAATTCCCAATATAGAACTTGTAGAACCTATGTCATTTTGTTTAGATAATTTCTCTTGTGTATTAAGAGAAGATGTGGAAGAGGAATCCATCCCTATTGAGGATTTACTAGCAAATTGTGATGATGCAAGTGGGGATGAAGTGAATGTACCAAAGGTGGTGGAATAATGAAATATATGGATAAAAGTATTGTAGAAATACATGAAGCATTAAAAAGAAAAGAAGTAACAAGTAAAGAGTTAATAATAGAATCTATGGAACGGGCAAAAGAGGTACAGGAAAAATATAATGCGTTTGTTACTCTTTTAGAAGAGGCTGATCCTGTTGAAGAAATTGATACAATGTTATCTGGAATTCCTTATGGTGTAAAAGATAATTATTCAACAAAGGGCGTTTTATCTACAGGTTCATCCAATACCCTAAAAGATTATGTTCCCTTTTTTACAGCAACTGCGATTGAAAATTTAAATAAACAAGGAGCTGTTATGGTTAATAAAACTGTTTTAGATGAATTTGGAATGGGGGGAACAGGTACAACAGGGCATACGGGTATTGTTAAAAATCCATGGGATTCTAAAAGAATGTGTGCTGGTTCTAGTGCAGGTTCTGCATGTGCTGTTGCAAGTGGCGTATATCCTTATGCAACGGGTTCTGATACAGGGGATTCCATTCGAAAGCCTGCAGCTTACTGTGGGATTGTAGGATATAAACCAACATATGGAATGATTTCTAGATATGGCCTATTTCCATTTGCCTCTTCCCTAGATCACTGTGGTGTACTTACTCGTAATGTACAAGATGCTGCACTTGTTGTGGATGCAATGAAGGGGATCGACAAAAATGATATGACTTCTTGGGATTCAAGTGCTATACATTTATATGATTCCATTGATGGAAATGTAAAAGGAAAAAAGATTTGTTATATTAAAGAAATTTGTGCTATAGAAAATTATCCAAATGCAAGTGATGAACTAAAAGAACATTTAGAAAATTTCAAAAAAACGATAGAACTTGCGAGAGAACTTGGCATGGTTGTTGAGGAAGTTCATGTGGATCAAACTCTACTCAATGCGATTGCTTCTTGTTATGTTGTTATTTCTTGTGCAGAGGCAACTTCAAACATGTCAAATTTAACAGGTTTTATTTTTGGACCACGAGGGGAAGGTAAAAATTATATAGAAATGATGAAGGATTACCGAACAAAAGGATTTTCCCCTTTAATCAAGAGAAGATTTGTGATTGGTTCTTATGTGTTACAATCACAAAACAAAGATCGTTACTTCTTTAATGCCCAACGTGTTCGTAGACTTCTTGTGGACACATGGAAAAAATTATATGAAACGTATGATGCTGTTCTTTTACCTGTTGGAAGTGGACCTGCAAAAATGTTAGAAGGCTCTAAAGAAATATTAGATGAGAACACGCAAGTTTTAGAAGAACATTTACAAGTTGGAAACTTCGGCGGTTTTCCATCCATTACCATTCCAAATGGATTTATTAATGGACTTCCTGTAGCATGTAATATTACAAGTAATTGTTATCAGGATAGTATTGCCTTAAATATTGCCTATGCCTTAGAAAGTAAAATGCACTATAAAAATCAAATTGCAAAGGAGGGAAAATAGTGGAATATAAAGTATTAATTGGACTTGAAATGCATTGTGAAATTAGTAAAACAAAGACAAAAGTATTTTCATCTGCTAAAAATGGATATAATAGTGCGCCAAACACAAATATCCGCCCAGTCGATATGGCCTTTCCAGGAACACTTCCTGTTGTGAATAAGGAAGCAGTCAAAAAAGCTTTGATGGCGAGTATGATGTTATCTTGTAAACAACCAGAATACCTTTATTTTGAAAGAAAAAATTACTATTATCCCGATCTTCCAAAAGGATACCAAATTACCCAAGAAACTAAACCTGCACCCATAGGAAGTTATGGACAACTCGTTTATGAATGTGATGGAGAACTAAAAACGGTTCGTATTAATAATATTCATTTAGAAGAAGATGCAGCAAGTACAGACCATTATGCAACTGTATCAAAAATTGATTATAATCGTGCAGGAGTGCCTCTTTTGGAATTAGTTACGGAACCCGATTTTCGAAATGCTGAAGAGGCAGTTGCTTTTTTAGAAACTATGCGTACAAATTACCAATATGCAAATATTTCTGAAGCAGATAGCAAAAAGGGACAAATTCGCTGTGATGTCAATGTTTCTATTATGGATGCATCATTAGATGAGAATAATCCAGAAAATTGGGGAACCAAAGTTGAAATTAAAAATGTAAACTCTTTTGGTGGCGTTCGTGATGCGATTAATTATGAAATTAAAAGGCAGACGGAATTAAAAGAAACAAATGAATATGATGAAATGGAACAACAGACAAGAAGATGGGATGAAGAATCAGGAACAACAGTTTATATGCGTAGTAAAGTAGATGCAATTGATTACAAATATTTTATTGATCCAAATATTCCAAAAATAAAGTTAGATCCTGTCTGGTTAGAAGAAATAAGAAAAGAAATTCCTATTTTAGCTTTTGAAAGAAAACAAAAGTATAAGGATGAATTTGGACTTTCTAACTATGATGCAACTATTTTAGTTAAAGAGAAATCGATTGCTACATACTATGAGGAATGTATTTCTTATGGGGGGAGTCCTAAAAGTGCATGCAATTGGATTACTTCTATCATTTTAGGACACATGAATAAGTATGAATTAAAAATAAATGATATTTTTGTGACGCCTAAAATGCTAGCAGATTTAATTCAAGTAGTAGAAAAGGGAAATATTTCATCAAAACAGGCCAAAGAAGTTCTTTATGATTCTTTAGCGCAAGATAAAGAACCACTTAAAATTATTGAAGAAAAAGGAATTTGTCAAATTGGAAATGATGAAGAAATTTTAAATATTGTAAAAGAAGTATTTGCGGAAAATCCAGATGCAAAAGAGCAATATAAGGCAGGAAAAACGAATATTGTTGACTTTTTAGTCGGGCAAGTAATGAAAAAAACACGTGGAAAAGCAAATCCCAAAATGGCTATGCAGTTTATTAAAGAAGAATTGGAGAGATAACATGGATGTAAGAGAACTATATGAAAAGGTAGAGGAACTTCTTAATCAAGAGGTAACTTTACAGGGATGGATTCGAAACCACAGAAAGCAAAAAGAATTTGGATTTTTAGATTTTTCCGATGGAACATGTTTTAAAAATATTCAAATTGTATATGATAATACACTTAACAATTTTGAAGAAATTACAAAATACGCAGTAGGGACAGCTGTTACGATTACAGGAATATTAGTAAAGTCAGAGGGGTCACAGCCTTATGAAATCCGTTTAAGTACGATTAAAAGAGAAGGGGATTGTCCAGAAGATTATCCCCTCCAACCAAAACGACATACAAGAGAATTCTTAAGAGAAATAGCATATTTACGTCCTAGAACGAATTTATATGGAGCTATTTTTCGTGTGAGGAGTGTGGCGGCACATGCGATACATACTTATTTTCAAGAAAGAGGGTATGTTTATGTC
>CATOJL010000055.1 GCA_951800155.1 uncultured Bacilli bacterium
TTTCATATTTAGTATAATCCTTTCATTATTCATATTGATTAACTCCTTTCTCTGAAGGAGTATTATATATCATTTACTGACATTTTCAAAAAATGATATAACATGACATTATCACAAAACGATAACACAATGCAAAAATGGCTCTTGACAACTTTATTCTTTTTCTCTATAATGATAATAAATTTACTAGTTTGAAGAAGTAAAAAATAGTGTTTGATAGAGAAAATGTGGTTGGTGGAAACATTTACATCTATTTTTGAAAAGGACAACAAACTTTAGAAAGTAAAACGTAATTCTGCGTTAAAGAAGAGAGTGTATAGTTTATCTATAAAATAAGGTGGTACCGCGGAGAGATCCGTCCTTAAATTATAGATTTTTTTGTGCACAAGAAAGGAAGAATTTTATGATACAGAAACCAAAAGGAACTTATGATGTCTACGGAAGCGAGGGACAAACGATTTTATATATAGAAAATGTTTTAAGAGCTCTTATGGATCGATATAACTATGAGTATGTAAGAACTCCCCATTTTGAAGCTAGTGAACTTTTTCACCGTGCCGTTGGAGAGACAACCGATATTGTAACTAAAGAAACTTATGATTTTTTAGATCGAGGAGAGAGAAAGATGACTCTTCGCCCAGAGGGAACAGCAGGTGTGATTCGTAGTTTCGTTGAAAATAAAATGTATGCTAGAGATGTAATGCCTGTAAAAACATGGTATTATGGGCCCATGTATCGTTATGAAAGACCGCAAGCAGGTAGGTTTCGTGAATTTTACCAATTTGGTGTAGAAGTTTTTGGAAGCAAAGAGGCAATGGCAGATGCAGAGGTCATTAGTATACCAGTTACTTTATATAAATTGTTGGGTTTAAAAGGAATTCAGGTGAATATTAATTCCTTAGGAGATACAGAATCTAGAGAAAGATATCGTGAAGCTTTAATCAAACACTTTGAACCACATCTAGATGAATTGTGTGAGGACTGTAAAGAAAGATTTGTAAAAAATCCTTTGCGTATTTTAGATTGTAAAGTCGATCATGATTTAGATATTATGAAACAAGCACCAAAAACAATTGATTACTTAAATGAAGAAAGTAAAAAACATTTTGAAGAAGTACAAGAATATTTAAAAGCAATGGACATTGTGTATGCAATTCATCCAAGTATTGTACGAGGGTTGGATTACTATACACACACTGTTTTTGAAGTGGAAGCATCTGTGGAAGGATTTGGAAGTCAAAATGTATTGTGTGGGGGTGGAAGGTATAATCATCTCGTAAAAAACATTGGGAATGTAGATGTTCCGGGTGTTGGTTTCGCTTTAGGAATGGAGCGATTAGTAACAGCACTCGCTTGTGAACAAATTGATTTATGTAGTGAGGCCTTGGATGTTTATGTCATTCCATTTGAAGATACGAAGAAGGAAGCACTTTCGTTGGTACAAACTCTACGATTAAGTGGATTTAAAGTGGATACAGATTATATGAACAAAAATATGAAAGCTAATTTTAAGCAAGCAGATAAAAAAAATGCAAGATTTATTCTTCTTTTGGGAAGTGATGAAGTGAAGGAAAATCTTTTAACGATTAAAAATAATCATACAAAGGAAGAATATAAAATTCAAAAGGAAGACTTGATTGCTTTTTTAGATGAGGCATTTTTAGAAGAATGTGCATGCAAAGAATGTGGAGGAAATCATGAAGAGATGGAATAATACAGATTTTACGAGTTCAAGTGTAGGAGAGAGGGTTGTTTTAAAAGGTTGGGTTTCTAGAGTAAGAGATTTAGGGGGACTTCTTTTTATCGATTTAAGAGATCGAAGTGGAATGATACAACTAGTAGTAAAACCAGAATCACTTTGTTATGAAACGACCCTTTCCTTAAAAAATGAATATGTCATCGAGGTAGTAGGAAAAATTTGTGAAAGAGAAAAGAAAAATCCAAATTTAAAAACGGGGGAAATTGAGGTAGAAGTAGAAGAACTGCAGATTTTGAATGAAGCATCCCCACTTCCTTTTGATTTAAATCATGTGACTGCTTTAGAAGATACAAGACTAAAATATAGATATTTAGATATAAGAAGAAAAGAATTACAAGAAAAATTAATTATACGACATAAAATCATGTTAGCCGCTCGTAATTTTTTAAGTCAGAATGGATTTATTGAAGTAGAAACGCCAATTTTATGTAAATCTACCCCAGAAGGAGCAAGGGATTTTTTAGTTCCTTCGCGTATGAGTGCTGGTAAATTTTATGCTTTACCACAATCCCCTCAACTTTTTAAACAACTTCTTATGATAGGAGGGATAGAAAAATACTTTCAAATTGCGAAATGTTTCCGTGATGAAGATTTAAGAGCCGATAGGCAACCCGAATTTACCCAAATTGATTTAGAGATGAGTTTTGTTGAGGAAGAAGATGTTATGAGGATTGCTGAATCACTAATTGCTCATGTTTTTAAGGAAGTAAAAGGCGTTTCTATATCCCTTCCTTTAAAGAGAATGACTTATGATGATGCAATCAATTGGTATGGTTCTGATAAACCAGACTTGCGTTTTGGTATGAAAATTGAAGATGTAACAACTCTTTTTTCTAAAACAGATTTTACGGTTTTTCAAAATGTGATACAAGAAGGAGGCATTATCAACTGCCTAGTTGTAAAGAATAAAGGTGATTTCTATTCTAGAAAAGAAATGGATAAGCTAACCGATTTTGTAAAGACATATAAAGCAAATGGACTTGCTTGGCTAAAATGGGGGAGTGAAATTACAGGAAGCATTAGTAAGGTTATCTCTTTCGAAGAAAAGAAAAATTTAGAAACCAAATTGCATTTAGAAGAAAATGATTTGATCTTATTGGTAGCTTCTAAAAGAGAAATTGTAAAACAAGCTCTTGGAGCTTTGCGATTAAAGTTAGGACATGACTTAGATTTAATCAAGAAAGATACTTATGAAATGCTTTGGGTTGTCGATTTTCCATTATTTGAGTATAGTGAAGAAGAAAAGAGGTATGTTGCTTGTCATCATCCATTTACGGCTCCAAAAGAAGCAGATATTGAAAAATTATTGACAGATAAGGCTCATTGTTATTCAAAAGCCTACGATATTGTGATTAATGGGTATGAAGCTGGAGGAGGGTCTATTCGTATTCATAAGGAAGAGGTACAGGAAAAAATATTTGAATCCTTAGGCTTTACGAAAGAAGAAGCAAAAGAAAAATTTGGTTTCTTCTTAGAAGCTTTCCAGTATGGAACACCGCCTCATGGGGGCTTAGCATTCGGACTTGACCGATTAACGATGCTTCTTACAGATACGGAAAATATTCGTGATGTAATTGCTTTTCCAAAAACAGCCAGTGGGACAGATTTAATGAGCGCGTGTCCAAATGAAGTAGATGAAAAACAATTACAAGAGTTATATGTAGAAATTAGAAAGAAGGACTAGGTCCTTTTTCTTGTTTTATTTATTGAAAAACAAAATAAAATATAGTATAATCAAAAAGAAGAAGGGAGCGATTCTTGTGATCGAACGATTAAAAAATATTGAGGCAAGATATAATGAATTAACAGAAGAATTGATGAAGCCAGAGGTAGTTTCCGATATTAAAGAAACACTAAAATTAACCAAGGAACAAGCTTCCTTACGAGAGGCATATGAGGCCTATCAAACATATAAAAAGATTACGAAAGAATTAGAAGAAGCAAAAGAGATGAGTAAAGATCCCGAACTTGGCGAAATGGCCCGTTTAGAAGTAGAGGAATTGTCTGGACGTTTGGAAAAATTAAACCAAGAACTTGAAATTTTACTTCTTCCTAAAGATCCAAACGATGGAAAAAATGTAATTGTAGAGATTCGTGGAGCCGCTGGTGGAGATGAGGGAAACATTTTTGCTGGTGATTTATTTGATATGTATAAAAGACTTTGTGAAAGAGAAAATTGGAAAATAGAGTTAATGGAAGAAGAGCATTCACAGGCAGGGGGATATTCTTTAATTAGTTTTATGGTTAAGGGTGAAAATGTATATTCTAAACTCAAATATGAATCAGGGGCTCATCGTGTACAAAGAGTCCCAGTCACAGAAACACAAGGAAGAGTTCATACATCCACAGCAACAGTTCTTGTTATGCCAGAGGCAGAGGAAGTCGATGCACAGTTAGATATGAATGAAGTTCGTATTGATATTACAAGAGCTTCTGGTTGTGGGGGACAGGGAGTAAATACGACAGATTCTGCAGTTCGTTTGACCCATATTCCAACAGGAATTGTGGTTTATTCGCAAACAGAAAGAAGTCAAATTAAGAATAAAGAAAAAGCCATTAAAATTTTACAAACACGTCTTTATGACTATAAATTGCAACAACAAGAAAAGGAAATGGGTGCAGAAAGAAGAAGTAAAATTGGAACAGGCGATCGTTCCGAGAAAATTAGAACATATAATTATCCACAAAATCGAGTAACAGATCACCGTATTGGTTTTACTTTAAATACACTTGATCGTGTAATGCAAGGCGATATCGATAAAGTCATCGAAGCATTAATTACAGAAGATCAAGCCCGAAAATTGAAAGAGGCTTCATGACAGATAAAGAGTATTTACAAAAATATTTAAAAAAAGAAGATGTAGAAGAAGAAGTAAGGCGATTAGAAAAAGGAGAGGCCATTCAATATATTGTTGGAAATATGGATTTTTATGGTTTTCCTTTTTTAGTTAATAAAAATGTCTTAATTCCTAGATGGGAAACAGAAGAACTTGTTGAAAGAACGATAAAGATTTTAAATTCATATTTTAAAGAACCTAAAATATTAGATATAGGAACAGGTTCGGGTTGTATAGCAATCACTTTAGAAAAACTGTTGCATACAAAGGTTGATGCATGCGATATTAGTATAGAAGCTTTAGCGGTAGCAAGAGAGAATAACCAAAGAAATAAGACAAATGTCGAATTTATAGAAAGTGATATCTTTTCAAATATTCATAAAAAATATGATTGCATTATATCGAATCCTCCTTATATTTCTTATGAAGAGGAGATTATGGAAGTCGTAAAAAAAAATGAGCCATCTATTGCTTTGTATGCGAAAGAAAATGGCCTTTACTTTTATAGACAAATTCTAAAAGAAGCACAATATTATGTGAATCAGAGATTTTTAATTGCTTTTGAGATAGGACAGACTCAAAAAGAGAGTGTAATCAAGATGGCAAATTATTATTTTCCAAATAGTAAGGTTTGGTGTGAAAAAGATTTAAGTGGACTTGATCGATATATATTTATATTGAAAGTATAGAATAAAGTGCGAAAAGGATCCTGCTGAAAAAGTAGTAAAACGAAAAAATTGGTATTGAAAAATAATATTCTAAAATACCAGTTTTCTTTATATTCTAATAAAAAAATGGAAATATAGACAGTTTTGCCTACTATAAATGTCACTTTTGTCATCAAGCAGAAAATCGTATCTTAGTTAGCACTACGGATCTACTTCTGTTATTTACAAAAATATGGGATAAATCCCCAACTCTATAGAAAAGGGGATTAAATAAAATGATTGATATAAAGATAATGTAAGTAGTCTTTCTAAAAAACTTTCCTTAAATATTGATAGTATTTTTTAGAGCAAGATGGAACACTAGATAAAGTTTTTTATAATGAAGAATGCTTACATGAATTAAGAAATTGTTCTAAAATATTAGTAGCAATGGCAATTGGAATTTCAATAGACAAAGGTAGATAACACTTGATACTCTTATTTATCCATCTATTAAAGATATTGTTGATATTAGAAATGAAAATAACTTAGAAAAATTAAAAAATTGGAAAATAAGAGATTTATTAAATCATACTACTGGTTATAAATTTCAAATGGTGTCTGAGAGGTTTATAAAAGATATTGATGAAGATAAATTACTTGATTAATGAAAAGGTATATATCTAAAACTTTATTAGAGCAAACATATATATATGAATTAGTATTAAAAGATTCAAAAAGAATAAATTTATTGGAAGAAACACTTTCAAAATTTAAAGAAAAAAGTAATCATTTATTTTTTGAAGGTCAAATTTATGATGCTTATTCTAAAATAAGTGAAATATTTAGAAAAGCCCAAAAAGAGTTAATAATTGTTGATGGTTATGCAGATATTACCACTTTAGATATGATAAAAAAATTAAGTGTAAATGTTATAATTATTACAAAGCAAAATGAATTACTTACAAATATAGATATTAAAAAATATAATACGCAATACTATAATTTAACTATTAAATTTAGTGATTCATTTCATGATCGTTATTTTATTATTGATAATAATGATATTTATCATTGTGAGGCATCTATAAATCATGCTGGTGCTAGAATTTTTAGTATTAATATACTAGAAGATAAAGAAGTATGTGAAGCCCTTAAAAATAAAATTGATAAAATAATAAGTCAAAAATAAAAACTGAGTTATTTCACAGTTTCTCTCCATCCGTGATACTACGAATTCCAAGAAACTAAATTGTTTTTACATACTTAATATAGTAAATAAATGATAATTTTTCAATAATCGAAATAGAGGATGAAAATAGAAGATAACTAAAATATGCAGAAATAAGGTGTTAAATATGAATAAAGATAAAATATTATATAAAGTTGATAAGCTTTTGGAAATGTATAAAAATGGAGAACTTGGTGGTGAAGTAATGCCTGAGGATGCTAATCCTCATTTTGAAAAAGGAAGTTTAGAGAATTATTTATATTTTACTTTACCAATGTCATTAAATTATCAAAGAAATTCTTATATACTTTGGGAGAATGCATTAAAAACTTATGAAGATCTTGAAACAAGATTTGTCTTTAATCCTAAAATATGTTTAGAAAAAACATTTGAAGAAGTACAATATGCCTTAACTAAACATAAAGTTGCGTTACAAAAGCAAAAACAAACTGAAATTTGGTTATCACTTTGCAATACTTTTATAGAATTATTTGATGGTGATATAAGAAAATTATTTGAAATGCTAGATAATAATGTAGATGAAATTAGAAATTTTATACAAAAGGACAACAAAAAGAAATTTCCATATTTATCAGGTACAAAAATATGTAATTATTGGCTATATGTAATTTATCAATATACCGATAAAAGATACAAAGATATTGAAAACTTAACTATTGCTCCAGATACTCACGTCTGCAAAGCAACATATAAACTAGGGTTAATTACAGATAATGAGTTCAATTCAAGCAATGTACAACAAATCGTTATAGACAAATGGCAAGAATTGTTGAAAAATACAAAATATAGACCAATTGATATTCATACACCACTTTGGTTATGGAGTCGAAATGGGTTCAAGGAGGTTAAATGATGATAGAACAAGTTAAAGAAAAAGTAAAGAATTATTAAATAAATATAATTCTGGTCATGGAATTGTAACCTTTTTTTGATATATTTTTAATATTTTTCGCTCTGTCCTAATTGGTGGTTGATGGATATAGATAATCAGAATATATCTTGTAAAAATCTAAACCACTATAATTAGAATAAACATTGTTTATATTTATGGTTGTAGAAACAGTCATAGATTTTTTAAGTAAGGTATTAATCTGCTTATTATCTTCAAGAGAAAAATTTAGATACTTATCAAAGCAAAACCAGTCTAAATAACCTTGAAGATGTTTAGTAGAAACACCTCTAAAATGTGACAAAAATTTTGACCACTCTGAATGAACAGAATTTATATTAGCTAAAGAGTTATGCTCACTATCAGTATAACCTTTTGCTTTTATTTGTTTCAAATTTAATCTTCTATCTTTTGCCAACTTCTCGTATGAACTTTTACAGTCTGTCACAAATTTTGTTATTTTGCCTAATTTTGGAGATAGAGATTGTATTGCCATATCTGAAGAAATAGGCCCTGTCCCCACTATTTCCATAAACATATTATCATTTTCATCGATGGCACTTGCTATACACACTTTATGAGAATTAATTCCTCTTTTAGTGGTACCATTAGATTGTCTAGGCTTTGAAAATCGTGGCATTTGTTTAGGCTTTGTCCCTTTAAGATTGATAGATTCATAAATTTCATCACATTCTACTTCACCAGACAATTTTATATTTTCTCTTTTTTCTTTAAGAGCATTCATCATTTTTTGACGTAAAAGAAAAACTGTATTTTTATTTACTCCCATTCTTTTGGCTGTTTTTCTTAAAGAAATTTTATCTTTAAAGCATTTCAAAAAGGTAAGTATTTGATCGTATGTTAGACGAGTTGCAGTGAAAACAGTATTTGTTAAAGCATTAAACTTTTTATAGCAATCTTTGCATTTGTAGTTTTGGATACCATCTTTTGTATGACCATATTTAATAACTTTTTCACTTTGGCAATGGGGACAAATAATTTTTTCTTTTTCATAACTAGCTGTTCTTGAAATTGTTTTCTTTCTAAACTTAACAATATTAAGGGCTTGCTGCAATTTGGTAATTAACTTTTCTATTTGTTCTAGGACTAAATCATATATATTTACATTTTCTATTTCCATTTACATAACCTAAAAATACCTTTGATTAGCCAGCCTAAATATCATTTGCTTAAGATGAATTTAGAATAGCTGGCTAATCAAAGGTATTCCTTTCTAAAATCATCTTAAGCACTTTCAGTATACCATATTTTTCTCTAATTGTATATACCCACCAACCACCAATTAGGACAGAGCGATATTTTTTGAAAATTAGACTTGATTTTTGAAGGAAATAAAACTATCATAGTAATTGCCTTGATGAAGGGCAAATAAAACTATCGAAAGGAGAGGGTGCGGCCTCTTCTTTCTTTATGCCTTCATCCTACTTTCTATCAAGCAAAAAAGTGCTTGAATTTTTTCAGCACTTTATTTTAATCTATTTTTTTTATTATGTCTAATTTAATTTGCATATTTTTCTATTTTTTTTATTATTTTATTCTGCGTATCTATATAGTTTTTGAAAATTGT
>CATOJL010000056.1 GCA_951800155.1 uncultured Bacilli bacterium
AAACTAAAATAAAAAAATGGAATACTTAAAAGAAAAATTAGTGGGAAGATTTTCTTTATAGATTAAAATTTAAATTTATAAATTTTGTTATAGAAATGAGATAGGAGTGTATTCATTTGATTAAAAATAAACCAGTTATAGGAATTATACCAACATATAATCTAAAAAATGAAGAAAATGATCCTTATGTGGATCAAGCAAAATTCGTAACGATGTATGCAAAAAAAGTGAAAGAGAGTGGCGTAATTCCGATAGGTCTTTTAGAGTAAAACTTAGAGGAGTATATGGATATTTGTGATGGATATCTATGGCCCGGTGGCGTTCAAATTTTAAGAAGTTTTTATCCTATTATAGAAGATTGTATAAAAAACAAAAAACCTCTTTTAGGAATTTGTTTAGGAATGCAAGCAATTACTACTTATTTTAATATACTAGAGGATGCTAAAAATAGTTTGAAATTAGATTTAGAAACAATATATAAAGAAAATAAGGAAAAAAATCCATATCTAGTAAAAGTAGAAAATGAGGATATGCACTTAAATATTGTTACAAAAGAAAAGGAATCAATTGAAAATGCAAGTCATGATATTTTCCTAAAAAAGGATAGTTTGCTTTATCATATATTTGACTGTAACTGTTTATCCATTCCAAGTATGCATAGTTTTACTGTAGCACGTATTCCAAAAGATTTGCAAATTATAGGAAATGCATCCGATGGAACAATTGAAGCAGTCGAATATACAAAAAATAATTCTTTTCTTTTAGGAATACAAGGACATGTAGAACTTTTAGAGGATAGTAAAATTTTTGATTGGTTAGTGAGATATTGTCATATGAAATATCAAGTACTTGTCAATAAAAAGTATGCTTTACAGGAAGACAATCCTTTTCAAATAGTTTCTTATCAATCTTTATATCCAAATTGTATACAGGATGGAAATATAGAAATAGGTGTTCTTTCTTCCTGGATTGCGTTTAGAGATTATGAAAGAGATCATGGGTATTTTATTGATATAGAAAGCGCCTTTCGAACAACAGAATTACAACAACAAATTTATGAGGACTATAAGAAAAAGTATGGATTGGAATATGTAGAAGCCTATGTAGCGAAACCAAGACACTCAGAACATGAAACGGGACTTGCTATTGATATTGCCATGCGAACAGAGAGCGGGAAATGGGTTACGAATTTTGATGAAGCATTTTTAGAGTGTCATCAATTTTTAAAGGAGAATTGTGCTCAATTTGGCTTTATTTTAAGATATCCAGAAAACAAAGAAGAGATTACAGGTTACCACTATGAACCATGGCATTTTCGATATATAGGAAATGAGGTAGTCTGTAAATATATTATGGAAAATGAATTATGTTTAGAGGAATATTTTGAAAAAGAAAAACTTTTAATGAAGAAAGCAAAGTTTTAATAGAAAAAGAAAAATTTCTCTATTATTTAGGAATTTTTTATTAAAATAATAGGAAGAAATGTGTACTTTGTAATAGGATTAAAAACAAGGCAATTTAGTGACTACCTTGTTTTTATGCTCAAAAAATGATAAAATTATACCATAGTTTTATTATCTAAAAACTCTTGTTACTCTTTCGTATTATTTAGTCTAAAAAAGAAAATCTGTGCCTTTCATTTTTTCCCAAGAAAAGAGATATTATATGAATGATTCCATTTAGTCCTTTTTGGAAAAAATAGAGGTAATTTTTTGGTTAGTATTAAAAAATAATAAGGATAGGAGGTTACTAAATGTTTAAGTTAGTATCTAAGTATGAGCCAAATGGGGATCAACCAGAGGCAATTCAAAAGTTGGTCAAAAATTTAAATCAAGGAGAAAAATACCAAGTATTACTTGGGGCAACGGGAACGGGGAAAACATTTACGATTGCCAATGTGATTGAGCAAGTAAACAAACCTACACTCGTTCTTGCCCACAATAAGACACTTGCTGGACAACTTTATGCTGAACTAAAAGAGTTTTTCCCAGAGAATCGTGTAGAATACTTTGTATCTTATTATGACTACTATCAACCAGAAGCCTATGTGGCGAAAACAGATACCTATATTGAAAAAGATGCCTCTATTAATGATGAAATAGATGAACTGCGTCATGCAGCCACTGCTTCCCTTTTAACAAGAGAAGATACGATTGTTGTTGCTTCTGTATCTTGTATTTATGGAATTGGAGATGTAGAAGATTATAAAAGTAAAATGTTAATTTTAAATGTTGGGGATATGATTTCAAGAGAAGATGTGATGGTAAGACTTGTAGATATGCTATATGAGAGAAATAACCTAGATTTAAAGAGAGGAACATTTCGTGCTAGAGGAGATATATTAGAAATTATGCCAGTAAATCAGCATGGAAAGGCATATCGCATTGATTTTTTTGGTGATGAGATTGATAAAATTGTAGAATTTGATACATTAACAGGCGTAGTAACAGCAAATAAAAATAGTGTTAGTATGTATCCAGCTAGTCACTTTGTCACTACAGATGAAAAGTTAAAGAAAGCTGTTTCCAATATTAAGATAGAATTGGAAGAAAGACTTGCCTATTTTAAAGAAAATGATAAACTGTTAGAACATCAACGTCTTATGGAAAGAACGAACTATGATATGGAAATGCTTTTAGAAACAGGATCTTGTCGTGGTGTTGAAAATTATTCTAGGCATATGTCTTTAAAGGAAGCAGGAGAAACACCAACAACGTTGATTGACTTTTTTGCTAAAGATTTTCTTATGATTATTGATGAATCGCATGTAACGATTCCTCAGGTTAGAGGAATGTATAATGGAGATCAAGCTCGTAAACAAGTTTTGGTTGATTATGGATTTCGCCTTCCTAGTGCGAAAGACAATAGGCCTCTTCGTTTTGAAGAATTTGAAAATAAAATAAATCAAGTTATATGTGTTTCTGCAACACCGGGAGATTATGAATTGGAAAAATCAAAACAAGTTGTAGAACAGATCATAAGACCAACTGGACTTTTAGATCCAACTATTGATGTAAGACCAACAAAGGGACAGATTGATGATTTAGTTCATGAAATACATATTCGTATTGAAAAAAACGAGAGGGTTTTGATTACTACATTGACCATTCGTATGGCCGAAGAACTTACTACTTATTTAAAGAAAATTGATATAAAAGTGGCTTATTTACATAGTGAGGTAAAAACATTAGAACGACTTAGAATCATTCGAGATTTAAGACTTGGTAAATATGATGTAGTTGTTGGAATAAACTTATTAAGAGAGGGTATTGATATTCCAGAAGTAAGTTTAATAGCTATTATGGATGCAGATAAACAAGGATTTTTACGAAGTGAGCGAAGTTTGATTCAAACAATAGGAAGAGCTGCTAGAAATGCAAATGGTCATGTAATCATGTATGCTGATGTTATTAGTGAATCAATGGAAAAAGCAATGAAGGAAACAGAAAGAAGACGAACGATTCAAATGGCATATAATGAAAAAAATCATATTACGCCAAAAACGATTATAAAAGAAATTCGTGAAGTGATTAGTAATAATAAAGAAGTGGAAGAAGAAAAACAATTAAAGATGACAAAACAAGAAAAAATAGATATGATAAATAAAATAGAAGAGGAAATGAAACAGGCAGCTAAAGACTTAGATTTTGAACGTGCGATGGAATTAAGAGATATTTTATTTGAAATGAAGGGTGAGTAAAATGAAAAAAACGTATGAAAAGGTATTTGACAGTTTGATTTACATTATCTGTTATTCACTCATTTTGATCTTGTTATCTTATATTTTTAAACACACCATTCAGTTGGATACAAGTATGTTTGGTTTATGGGCATTACTTATTTCAACTACTATTTATATTTTAAATAAAACAATAAAGCCAATTCTATTTTCTTTAACACTTCCAATTACAGCGATGACTTTAGGGATATTTTATCCATTTATTAATGTAGTCATTTTAAATATTGTAGATATTTTATATGGAACACACTTTAATATCAATGGAATCTTTATGAGTTTTATAGTGGCCTCTTTAATATCTATTTTGAATGTTTTGACCGATCAAATCATTATCCAGCCACTATTAAGGGGGGATAAACATGAATCCAATCTTGTTTAGTATAGGACCATTTCATATTTACTGGTACTCTTTTATTTTACTTATTGCTTTTACTTTAGGATTTTTTCTATTACTTAGGCAAGCAGAGAAAGAAGGAATTAGTAAAAGTATAATTTATGATTATGCTTGTTATTTGATTCCAAGTGCTTTAATAGGAGCAAGGCTATATTATGTAGTTTTTGAACTAAACCATTATTTACAAGATCCTCTTGCAATACTACGTGTATGGGAGGGAGGACTTGCGATTCATGGTGGCATTTTAGCGGGAGCTATATTTACTTATTTTTATACAAAAAAACAGAAAATATCTTTTTTAAAATTGACAGATATATTAGTCATTTCTTTAATTATAGGACAGATTTTAGGAAGATGGGGCAATTTTTTCAATGGAGAGGCTTATGGTCCTGAAACAACTTATGCTTTTTTGCACTCCCTACATTTACCAGAATTTATTATTAAAGGAATGCTTATTGAAGGAGTATACTATCAACCAACATTTTTATATGAATCTCTATGGAATTTGTTGGGACTCATTCTTTTACTTTTTGTGAAGAAGAAGAGTTCCGTAAAAGGTACTACAAGTGCATTTTATGTCATACATTATGGTATTGGAAGATTTTTTATTGAATCTCTTAGACAAGATAGTTTAATGTTTGGCCCCATTCGTGTAGCGCAACTTGTTTCTATTTTAATGCTTGTCATGGGAATTATTTTATTATTCTATACCAGAAAGGAACATAAAAATGAATCAAAAATATGATGTTGTTGTGATTGGAGCTGGAATTGCTGGAATTACAACAGCTATTTATCTAAAACGTTATGGATATGATGTTTTAGTGATTGAAAAAAATTATCCGGGTGGGCAATTAAATAAAATAGGCGTAATTGAAAATTATCCTGGATTTGAAGAAATAAAAGGACCTGATTTTTCTTTTCATTTATATGAACAAGCAAAGAAATTAGAAATTCCTTTTTTATTTAGTACAGTAGAGAAAATAGAAACAAAAGAGATAAAAGTAATAGAAACAAGTAGTGATATCATTTATGCAGAGAAGATAGTTTTAGCTACAGGAAGAAATCCTAGAAAATTAGGAATTGAATTGGAAGAAGAATTACTTGGAAGAGGAATTAGTTATTGTGCGACTTGTGATGGTCCCTTTTTTAAAGACAAAACTGTGTGTGTTGTCGGTGGAGGAAATAGTGCCATTGGCGAAGCTCTTTTCTTAGCTCGTCTTGCAAAAGAAGTACATCTCTTTCATCGAAAAAGTTTCTTACGTGCAAGCAAACATTTAGTAGAGAAAATAGAAAAATTGCCGAATGTTCATCTTCATTATGAGAGTATTATTACATCTTTAAAGCAAGAGAATGGAGCATTAAGTGCCATTACATTTATGCAGAAGAATGAACAAAAAACAATAGAAACGGCGGGTCTTTTTATCTATATTGGTATGGATCCTGTATATATCAAGATTGATGATCCTTCGATTTATACGGAAGATGGTTTTGTTTTAGTCAATGAGAATATGGAAACAAAAATAAAAGGAGTTTATGCCTGTGGTGATGCGATTAAAAAAGAAGTATATCAATTAACAACTGCTGTAGGAGAAGCGACAACTTGCTCCTTCTCGATTCATCAAGCAAGATAAAAAATGTATAGAGTTTATACATTTTTATTTTTTATCATAAAGTTTTACAATTTGATTTAATTGGTTCATTTTTTGGTCTAGATGGCGAATATCTAATGAAAAGTCATATAATTGTTCACTAATTTCCTTAGGTAAATCTTTAGAAAATTTATATTGAATCTTATGGTCTAAGCTAGCCCAGAAATCCATAGCCATAGTTCGAATTTGAATTTCTGCTTCCACATATTCAATGGTATTATTTAAGCATATAGGGACTAAAACAAGAAGATGGTAACTAATATATCCTGATTCTTTAGGATATTTTATATAATCTTTTTCTTCTTTTAATTGAAACTGGGGAGAGGATTTAATTAAATCTACTATATCATAAATATCAGATAAAAAAGAACAGACTATCCGAATTCCAATCATATCATGAAGATGTTTTACGATATTGTAATAAGTAAGAGCATATCCTTTTTGTTCTAATTTTTTAAGAGCACTTGCTTCTTCCTTAATTCTAGATTTTATGTGTTCAACTGGATTATATCCATGTAAAAAGGAAAATTCTTTGATTAAGATATTCAATTGGGTTTCTAGTATATTTAAAGCAAATTCGTATTTAAGCATTAATTCCGGAATTTTTTCCTTTCCTATTATACTTGTATAAGTCATAAATCGCTTCCTTCTTTATAGAATAAATAAATCCTTAAAAAACTAAGGATTTATTTTAATAGAAAAACTGCTTCAATCATTATAACATTCTTTTATTGAATTCGCAAATTTTACTAAATACATAGTTGGATAAATTCGATCTATTTTGTCAAATGAATGTTAAGAAGAAACTGTTTACAGTAAAATCTATTTACAGAAAGAAGTGTCTGCTATTTCGTTTAAAAATTGTTCTCTTTCCTGAATAATATTGTAATTTTTCCCTTCTATTTGTTGATTTTTATATTTTTTTTCTAGATAAGCCATAAAAGAATCTTCGATTGGAAATTTTCCTTTGCTTTTAAAATTATTATTTAAAATGGCATTTTCCATTCGATTTCGTAAATATTTCCATTCTTCATAATACATTGACTTTACTTTTAGCATAAACAATTTGTCATCTTCAAATACAAAACCTTCAATAAAATTGTCATCTACAGTATAATTTCTGTCTTTTATCCTTTCAATTAAAGGGGAAAATTCATATATTGTATTTATTACACAATATAGTTTTTTTATTTCAATTTCGTTCCTTTCAGCAAAAATTTCTAAGTCTGAATAGCTCATTTTCTTAAAATTAGTCTGATTATAGATGATATCTAATAAAATAAGATTTTCTTTGTTATATTTAATAATGTGAGGATCATGTATAGGATCAATCACTTCAAAGACCATTGTAGTATTTTCTTCGATTAATTTGTTTCGAATTGCTTCGATTTGTATCTTTGTAAATGTTTTATAAAAAATAGTTTTGAAATATTCTACATAATCGCCTGTATTTGTTGATTTTGTTGCGAAGAATAATTCTCCCTCCCTTTGGGATAAAATGCCTAAAAATCCATTATATTTCACGTAAACATGAACGGGGAAGGATATATGTTTTTTTAATTCCTCCATTGTTGTTTCTTTTCTTTCTCCTAATTTAAAAAATTTGTCATAACTCCTTGCAATTATTTTGTTATGGTTCGTATCCATAAAAAGACCTCTGGCATGTATAGTTACTTCATTCCATATTTGATGGTAAAAAGCCTCTTTCGTAAAATTAAAAGAAGATATAGAGTTCCCTAAGTCTTTCTCATAAATGTATTTATTTTTTCTAAGGGTTTGTATTAAATTATATACATTTGTTTCTTCTTCTAAATTTTTGTTGTATACTTTGTTTTTAATACTTGTATAATGATTTGTACCATCCTGATTTAGGTTTAAAACTTGAAGGTTTCCTCCATGTTCAATATCTGCTTCTAGATTATAAGAATAGGGGTAAGCATCTATCCTGATTTTGTGGTAGTTTCTATGTCCATGGATTTGGTATATTTTTTTAGTTTCCTTTTCCATATAGGTATGATATATTTCATCAATATTTGTCTTATAATCGTCCGTTCCATAAATAAATGAATTAGTACTGTAATAATCGAGAGTTTTTTTTGGAAAGTAAGGGATTCCACCATGGCTAATTATATAAGTTTTTCCGCGAAAAGATAAATAAATGATTTGAGAGAGATGTTTTATAAATCCCCTTATTTCAGCTTTTGTTATATGATTCTTTTCGAATTCTTGAATTGTATTTTTCATATCATAATCAAGAATAGATAAATCATCACAAGCATATTTATATAGTTTATCTTCATGATTTCCTACTAAAAAAAATGTGTTTTCTTTTTGCATTAATTCACTTAGAAATAGAAATGTTTTTGCATTTTCTATTCCTCTATCAAAATAATCTCCTATAAAAATATAAGCATCTTTTTCACGAATAGGATTATTGTCAAAGTATTCCTTTAAAGCAGTAAAACAACCATGAATGTCGCCAAAGATGTGTATATTTTCAAATAGATTAAAATCTTTTGGATGGGTATTTAATATGGAGTCAAATTCTTCAGGAGCAACTATTTGAAAAGAGTTTGGAAGCTTTTCTTTTGAAAAAGTTTTGTATACACGGTTGATTGCTGATTCAGGTACTATTTTGTAAGGTTCTCTATTTTGATTTCTTTTATAGGATTCTTCGATAGGAACCTTAGTAAAATCAACTACATAAATACGATATCTATATTTTTCAGCTAACTTCTTATAAGGCATGACATCTTCCTTTTTTGCATGAACAGCATCAATTACAGTGAATTCTCCTTTTTTCATTCGCTCTTCTAATAAGTGGTATAAAAGTTCCCATACTTTTTTGTTATTGAATTGAGGAATTGCTTCTGTATAAGAAATTGTGAGTTCAGGTGCGTTATAAAGTAAGCGAATTTGATCTGCCGATAAAGTAAACTGTTCTAAGTTTTTTTCTTTTATAAAAGTACTTTTTCCAGAACCCATAGCTCCTCTTAGTATAATTAGTTTACGCATTTTTTATCACTCCTTTATTTTTAATTTATAGAACATTCTATAAAAGATTTACTTTAATTATAACAAAGATAAAAAAGAAAGTCATTTTTATTGTTGTAAAAATAGACGTGAAAAAATGAGGTTGAAACTACAAAGATATATGACTCTAATAT
>CATOJL010000057.1 GCA_951800155.1 uncultured Bacilli bacterium
GATTAACAGCATTCTTTAATTCTCTTTTCATTTTTCTTGTTATTCTTTGTTTCACTACTACGACCACCTTTATTATAAACATTATACTAAAAAATGATTGCGAAAAAAATTCATTCTATTTTACTGATTTAGAAAACAAAAATTTGACAAATTGAAAAAAAATGTTAAAATAGCATAGCAACAAGGGGGATTATTATGATAGCAATGATGAAAAAAGGAGTAGGAGAGATAGTGGCACCCATAAAAACAGGTTTTTCTCTTAGAAATTTACTCCATTTTGCAAAGGAGAAAATAAAGTCTATTTTTCAGGAAGTGTGGGAAACACAAAAGGAGTTTGACGAGGAGAGAAAAAGAGTAGATGAGATGGAGGAGAGGATTAATCAAATCGTACAGATGAAGCGAGAGATAGATCGTTCTATACAAACAGTGACTAAAAAGAAAGCAGTGAAGCCCAAAAAAGAGGAATTAACTTCTAGAAAGATTGTATATAAAGAAAAGACAGATATAAGTCAAAATTTACGTAGGGAGTCAGAAGTTGGAAATGCCATAGCAGTAGTTGAAGGATTACTTAATAAAAGTAAAAATGGGGAGCTCTCTATTCAAAAAGTAGAGGGAAGACAAAGCTTACTGCCAAAAGATTATGGTTCTAAAATGCAGAAAACTTCTTCCTTAGATCCAGTGGTAGAAGAAAATACAGTAGTGAAACCAAAGGAAAATGACTTTTATGAACATTTAGAAAATAAAAAAGAAACAAAGTGTAGTAATAAAGAAGTATCTAAAAAGCCACTTACTGTTTTTGAATGCATACAAAAGATTAAAATCATAGATAGATATTTACAAAAAAATGAGAATAGTGGGGACTTTAAAATATTGTATTATGCAAAAAAAATGATCGATTTAAGACAAGATTACATTTCTAAAATGAAACAAGCTGTACTTCTTTCTATGTGCCAATTTAATGGGGAATTACGTCAATATATGAATATAATCGTTGGCGAAGAAATGAATTATGAAGAAGAAGATATAGAAATGATGAATAAAAATTATCTGTTCTTAAGAAATTTATATATACAGTATTTAGCAGAAGAAGAAGTAAGAATCGTACTGGCTAGTATAGAAACAAAAGTAAATTTTATCAATAAGAAAGCAATGGAAAAACAAGAAAAAATTTCATTTATCAAAGAGAAAGTGGCCTAAAATAGATTTTCTCTTTCTTTTTGTTTGACTTTTAAAAGGCTTTATTATAAAATTTTTATTGAAATATAGAAAAGGTGGTTTGTTTTGAGTATACATGAAAATAGTGATGTGAGGGTTCCTATCAATTCTGATAGTGTATCCATTCAAAGAGAGGACGCTAAATGTATTTTGTGCGGAAATTGTAGAAGTGTTTGTAAGTATTCCCAAGGTGTATATGGAAAGTATGATTTGACAGAAACAGGGGATTATGCGATTTGCATTGATTGTGGACAATGTGCGAATGTTTGTCCTACAGGAGCGATTTGTGAAGTTAAAGATTATTTAGAACTTAAAAAAATGATTCGAAATCCTGAATATACATTTATATTTGAAACAGCGCCTTCCGTTCGAGTAGCTCTTGGCGAAGAATTTGGAATGGAGGTAGGAAGCTTTGCAGAAGGGCAAATGGTTTCAGCCCTACGAAAATTGGGAGCGAACTATGTTCTAGATACAGTTGCAGGTGCCGATTTAACAATTATGGAAGAAGCCAATGAACTTTTAGAGAGAATGGAGAATGAGGAGAACCTTCCTATGTTCACATCTTGCTGTCCTGCTTGGGTTAAATTTGCAGAGATTTTTTATCCTGAAATTTTACCGAATTTATCTACTTGTAAAAGTCCTATTTTAATGGAAGGTGCTTTAATAAAAACTTATTTTGCCCAACAATTAAATCTTGATCCTACAAAAATCAAACATATAGCAGTAACTCCTTGTACGGCAAAAAAGGCAGAAATAAAAAGAGAAGAGAGAAAAAATTCTGTAAATGAACAGCCAGAACTTTTAGATGTTGATTTTGTGATTACAACACGTGAACTAGCAAGTTGGATTCGGGAAGAAAAAATAGATTTTCTTTCTTTAGAAGAATCAAAATATGACTCTCTTTTAGGAGAGGCAACAGGGGCAGGACTCATCTTTGGTTCAACGGGTGGTGTTATGGAGGCAGCAATTCGAACCGCTTATTTTTATGTAACAGGAGAAAAGTTAGAGCAAATTGAATTCCAAAATCTTCGTGGATTTGATGGAATAAAAGAAGCAAAAGTTATGCTTGGTGATTTAGAATTGTCTGTTGCTGTTGTAACAGGGACAAGCAATGTCCATAAATTTTTAGAACTAGCGAAAAATGGAGAGAAGAGGTACGACTTTGTAGAAGTGATGGCTTGTATGGGTGGTTGTATTGCTGGAGGAGGGCAACCTCGAATAAAAGACCCGATGTCGATGGAAGAAAAAGAAAAAAGAAGCGCTGCTTTATATAGGAAAGATAAGAGTTTAGAAAAACGATGCAGTTATGAGAATAGTGAAATTCAGCAGTTATACAATACATATTTAAGAAAACCGGGGAGTCCTTTAGCGCACAAATTATTACATACATCCTATACTTCTAAAAAGGAACTTTTACATAAGGGTGTAAAAGTGAACAATTAAGAATGACACGAGTTGCTAAACTTTTAAAATAGGAGTATACTATTGAATAGAAAAAAGAGGAGGAAAATATGGCAAATAAGAAAAAGAAATTTATTATTGGCGGAATTGTAACTGCATTAGGTGCAACCGCAGGAGCAGTACTTTTATCAAAAAAGAAAAAAGCAAAATGCCAATGTAAAAAGGAAGAGAAAGAAAATTAAGAGAAAGAGGGGTATCCCTCTTTTTGCATTCCTAAGAAAGATATGTTATACTATACCAAAAATTAGGAGGTTTTTATGAAAAAAAATTTGATTAAATTAGGAATTGTTCTGTTAGTTGCTATTGTTACTTTTTATTTTTTATTACCACCACTTCATGTATCATCTCCTATGTTTTGGGTGTATGTTCTTTTCCTATTGGGACTTTATTTATGCCTTATTTCCTTTACGATCGATAAAAAAGGGGACATTTTCCTTTCCAGAAATAAACCTAAAAAAATGTTACCTACATTATGGGGTGTTTACTTTCTTGTTCTTCTTTTTCCTTTTCTTCTATTATTGATTGGTTCGCCTCTTTTTCATGCGAAATCCTATGCAAATCGCATTGTGATTGAGAATGCTGACTTTAAGAAAGATATTGATGCAGTTGATTTTAGTACACTTCCTCTATTGGATAAGGATTCTTCTATGAAACTAGGGGATCGCGTAATGGGACAAATGCCTGATTTAGTTTCCCAATTTACTGTGTCAAAACTTTATACACAAATTAATTATAAGGATGAGATTGTTCGTGTAACCCCACTTGAATATGCGAGCGTAATTAAATATTTTACAAATCATAAAGAAGGGATAAAGGGATATATTGTTGTCAATTCGGTTACTGGAAAGGCGAATTTAGTCAAACTAGATAAAGGAATGCAATATATGCCAAGTGCTATTTTTAGTAAAGATTTGTATCGCCATTTACGTTTTTCCTATCCAACAAAAATTTTTGGGTCGGCTTCTTTTGAAATTGATAATAATGGCAAACCATACTGGATTGTTCCTACGTATAAATATACATTGATTGGATTAAAAAAAGAAGTAACAGGGGTCGTTATTTTAGACCCAGTTACAGGAGAAAGTAAATTTTATAAAGTAAAAGATGTACCAACATGGGTAGATCATGTCTACCCAGCGGATTTAATTATGGAACAAGTGGATAACCATGGACTCTACCAAAGTGGTTTCTTGAATTCTCTTTTTGGTCAGAAGGGAGTCACAATGACAACGGAAGGGTATAATTATACAGTGCAAGGAGATGATGTTTATCTTTACACTGGCATTACTTCTGTTACAAATGATGAATCTATTTTAGGTTTTATTATGAGTAATTTAAGGACAAAAGAAACAAAATTTTATCGTGCAAGTGGAGCGAAAGAAGAATCAGCTCGTTTGAGTGCTGAGGGAGAAGTGCAACAAATGTCCTATACATCGACTTTCCCATTATTGATTAATTTGAATGAAAAGCCAACTTATTTTTTATCTTTAAAAGATAATGCAGGACTTGTGAAAATGTATGCGTTTGTCGATGTGGAAGATTACCAAAATGTAGTGGTAACGGATGCATCTTTGGGAATCGAAGAGGCAGCCAACAATTATTTAAAAGATGCTCCTTTCATAAGTAAGAATGATGAGGAGATCACCATAACCATTCAGGAAATAAAAACTGCTATTTTAGATGGACTTACTTTCTATTATTTGATTGATACAGAAGAAAATCGGTATAAAGTTTCTATAAAAATGGCTCCAAATACTTTACCTTTTCTAAGAGAAGGGGAGGAGATAAAAATTTCTTATCGTATGGGGGATATTCGAGAAATTACGAAAATACATGGAGATTAAAAGAATGTATAGAGCTTCTTTTCTTTCTTTTCAAAAAAACATCTATTTTATTTAGATGTTTTATGAAATGTTTTTCTTTATTTTATCTAACCCTGCTTTTTCTAATCTAGAAATTTGAGCCTGACTAATTCCAATTTCATCAGCTAGTTCAAGTTGTGTTTTTCCAACAAAATAGCGAGAGAGTAAGATGTATCTTTCTTTTTCTTTCAACTCTTTTATTGCATCTTTTAAGGCAATTCTTACCTCTAGAGGGTATAGAGAATCTTTTTTATCGCCAATCTGATCTGCTAAATAAATGGTATCGCCACCATCATTATAAATGGGTTCAAACATACTAATTGTATCTTTGGTGGAATCAAGAGCATTGGCAACTTCAAACTCTGTAATCTCTAGTTTGTCAGCAATTTCTTTTATAGTTGGTTCTTTTCCGTGTTGATTTGTTAGTTCTTCTTTTAATTTTAGGGCTTTGTAGGCTGTATCTTTCACACTTCTTGCCACACGAATGGAACTATTATCCCGAAGATGTCTTCTAATTTCTCCTAAAATCATAGGTACTGCATAGGTTGAAAATTTAACCTCATGGGAAAGATCAAAATTTTCAATCGCCTTAATAAGACCAATACAACCCACTTGAAATAAGTCATCCATATTGTCACATCGATTGTTGTATTTTTTTAAAATAGATAAAACAAGTTTTAAGTTTCCATTGATTAGTTCTTCTTTAGCGTTTTCCTCCCCATTTTGATATTTTTTAAATAATTCCATCATTTCTTCATTCGTTAAAACTTTAATATTCGCAGTATTCACGCCACAAATTTCTACTTTATGACGTGCCATAAATATCTCCTTTCTTTTCTATATTGATGAGAGAAAAGAAAAATATACAAAAAAATTAGGAAAGGAAGTTTATGTATGAATTTGTATGATGGTTTAAATCAAATGATGACTTACATTGAAGAACATATGGAAGAAAAGATAGAAATGTGTATTTTGGCTAAGTTCTTAGGATGTAGTGCTTATACGATGCAACGTATTTTTTCTATGATGACAGGTTTTACGATTATTGATTACATTCGAAGAAGGCGCATGTCTTTGGCTGTTTTAAAATTAAAAGAGGGTAGGTCAGTACTTGAAGTTGCTCTTTTTTGTGGTTATTCTTCTAGCGAGGCCTTTTCGAGAAAATTTTACTCGATTTATAACATACATCCTAGGGAGGTAAAAAAGAAAAAAATAGAATTTACATTTCAACCCATTTTAGAGTTTGAAGGACAAGCTTATGATCATTCGATTACTTATCGAATAGAGGAGAGGGATGAAAAGCTATTTTATGGAGAATATAGGGATATTGAGGGAACGATTCCAAAGAAAGCCGAAACTTTTTGGAAGGAAATGAAAGAAAAATATCCATCTCTTACTGCAGATTTACCTCGTTATGCTGTTATAGAAGAAAAAGAAAAATGTACGCGTTACTGGATTCTTGTAAAACAAGGGTGTAAGACATTGAATGCATTGTTTCTACCTAGAGGAAAATGGCTTGTTTTTAAAGGGGAAAGCTTTAGGGGAGAAGAAATAGCAAATTTATGTATTAAAATATATAATACCTATTTAAAAGCAATTCCTTATCAAAGAGATAGGAAATATACATTAGAACTTTATTATGAAGACTATATGGAATTATGGGTTTTAATTCACTGATAAAATAGGTATTCGATTTATCAAGTTTTTTGTGATTTTTTCTCTTATACTAAGAAAGGTGATAGTATGAGAGAAGAAATAATCGAATTTTATAAAAAGATAAGTATGTATACGAATTATAGTTTTTATAAAAACTATTTTATTGGACTTCCTAATGATTTAAAAGAACTTACAAAATTAGTGAATGATAATTACATTCATCGAATTACACTGTTGAAAAGTTATAAGAGGGAAGGAAAAATAAGCAAGGAATATCCATGGTATCGATATCGGTGTGAGGATGATATATTTCTCACAGTGCCAGCAATTATGGGGGAACTTTTTCGGTTGGATGCAAGAGGACTTACACATAATAGACAGATAAAAGATAAGTTAGTGATTACTTGTAGATATGCTTCTATTTTATTAGCCTCTATTTTGAAAGCGAAAGGTTTTTCTGTTCGTGTTCGCTCTGGCTTTGCCCCTTATATTAATGAAGAAAGGTATCCAGACCACTGGATTTGTGAAGTATGGTGTGCGGATGAGAAACGGTGGATATTGGTTGATGCAGATGAAATAGAGATAGAGGGTTGTAGCAATATTGATATACATCGAGAAAAATTTTATTTTGCTGCTGAGGCTTGGTTGGATGTTCGTCATGGGAAAATAAGTGTAGATAAATTTTTACATGGGAGTCATATCCATGGTTTATCCATGCTTGCAAGAACTTTATTTTTTGATTTTCATTCATTGATGCATGATGAGGTTTCTTATTTATTTTTTCCTACTTATATTGATACAGAAGATGAATTTGATCATTTATCAATTGAAGAATTAAAGAGGCTTGATGATTTGGCGATTCTTCTATTAGATGTAGATAAAAATTTTGATGAATTGCGTTATTTATTTGAAAATGATAAAAACTTTCGATGTATGAATACCCCTCTTATTTCAGATAAGGATCATTTAGAATTAGAGATATAAGACATGTTTCTAATTCTTTTTTCATAAAGTATAGTAGGTGATTTTATGCATTTGTCAGATTTACAAAGTAAAGATATCATTAATATAAAAGATGGGAAAAAGGTAGGAAATATCATTGATGTTATATTAGATTCAAGTGGAAATTTAGATGCATTAGTTGTGCAGAAAAATAAAATTTTATCCTCTATTTTTCCCGGTAAAGATGAATTTAAGGTGAAATGGAGTCAGATTAAAAAAATAGGAGAAGATGTTATTTTAGTTGATGTTGCCGTTTAGTTTTTTATGAAAAAAATAGGAATGAATTAAAAAACGAGAGAAAAAGGAAATATAAAAAAAGGATATAAAAGATGCATAGATATGTTATAATGGACATAAGGTGGTGTATGCATGAAGGTATTATTATATACAGAAGGCTTAAAAACAATTGGAAAATCAGGATTAGGAAAAGCGGTACAACATCAGATTAAAGCTTTAGAAGATAATGGAATAGAGTATACATTGGATCCTAAGTGTCAAGATTATGATCTTGTTCATATTAATTTTTATGGTTTGAAGTCCTATCGATTAGCGAAAAAGGCACATAAAATGGGAAAAAAAGTTGTTTATCATGCGCATTCTACAGAAGAAGACTTTAGAAATTCTTTTATTTTTTCAAATACGATAGCTCCTTTATTTAAGTGGTGGATTTGCAAGTGTTATAGACTGGGAGATCATATTCTTACACCAACAGAGTATTCTAAAACTCTTTTAGAGGGATATCACTTAAATCGACCAATTACAGCAATATCAAATGGAATTGATATGTCCTTTTTTACACATAATGAAGAAGATGGACAAAAGTTTAGAAATACCTATGGATTTAAGAAAGAGGATAAAGTGGTGATTGGAATTGGTCTTTATTTAGAACGAAAAGGGATTCTAACTTTCGTAGAAATGGCAAAAAGGCTCCCTACTTATAAATTTATTTGGTTTGGCTCTTCTCCTCTTTCTGTATCTCCTAAAAAAGTAAAACAAGCCGTACATACAAAACTTGATAATTTAATTTTTGCAGGATATGTTGAAAGGGATATGATACATGCAGCCTTTTCTGGATGTGACTGTTATTTATTTCCTACATTAGAAGAAACAGAAGGAATTCCTATTTTAGAGGGCTTATCTGAGAAAGCGAATATTTTGGTTCGTGATATTCCCATTTTTAACTTTTTAAAAGAAGGACAGGATGTATATAAAGCAAAAACGGATGATGAATTTGCGCAAAAATTGAGAGGTTTATTGGAAGGAGAATTACCTTCTTTACAAGGAAATGGCTATGAAGTAGTAAAAAATATGGAAATTAAAACAGTTGGTAAGAAAATGGTAGATGTATATAAAGAAGTTTTGAAAGAGAAATAAGGGACTGAAAAAAGTGGATTGGAAAAATCCTTTTTTTGTGTTCAAAAATAGGCTTGACAAAATGATGGGGGGGG
>CATOJL010000058.1 GCA_951800155.1 uncultured Bacilli bacterium
ACTTAAAAATTTTTTACGGATTTAATTGCCGCATTTTTTTGTTCTATCTTTTTTTATAGCAAACGTTTCTTCGCTACTTTTATATTTTAATTTTCAAAAAGAACTTTCCTAGTATATAAAAAAAGAAACTATACATTTCTTTTAATTGTTATCTTTTAAAATTTCAATGGCTTTTCGCATCTTCATATCATATTCAATCATATCACGTCCACCACATAATTTTAGGAATTCTTCCTCTGTCATTTTATACTCTTCCACTAATTTTTTAATTTCTGCATCTACATCTTCTTTCGCAATTGTAATTTCTTCTTGCTTTGCGATTTCTTCTAGTAAGAATCGAGCATGTACTCTCTTTTCTGCTTCAGGATGCATTTCATCTTTTAAAGTTTGTTCATTTGATGAGGTAAATTGATAATACTGCTCCATTGTAATTCCTTGCATTTTCAAATTTTCACTATATTGTTCGATCATTCGATCAAGCTCATCATGAATCATTTGATGTGGAATCTCTATTTCCATATTAGCAACTGCCTTATCTAAAACTTCATCCATAAATTTATTATCTATTTCATGTGTTTTTCTAGCTTCAATTGTTTTTTTAAGTTCTTCTTTCAATGATTCTTCACTGTTGATTCCTTCCATACCAAGATCCTCGAAAAAATCTTCATCAAGATCTGGTACTTTCGTTTCCTTAATTTCATTTATTTTTACTTTAAAAATAACAGGTTGTCCTTTTAAATCTTCTGCATGGTAATCCTCTGGAAATGTAACTTGAATTTCTTTTTCCTCTCCTTTAGACATACCAATCACTTGATCTTCAAAACCTGGAATAAAGGTATTTGAACCAATCGTTAAAGAATAATTTTCTGCTTTTCCGCCTTCAAAAGGAACCCCATCTTTAAATCCCTCAAAGTCAATAATAGCTGTATCCCCTTCTAAAACCTTACCTTCTTTAACAACAACTTCGGCATAGTGTTTTCTCATACTCTCTAGGGATTGTGCCACTTCCTCCTCTGTTACTTCTACTTTCTCTTTTTTAACTCCTAAGTTTTTATATTCTCCTAATTTTACATCTGGTCTTAAAGTTAACGTAAATAAAAATTCAATATAATCATCACTCATTGCACTAATATTTGCATCTGGACGAGTCACAATTTCCACATCCTTATTTTCTTCCATTACTTCTTCATAAACGGTTTGAATAAGAGAATCTGCTGCATCTAACCAAATATTATTTTGTCCATATTCCTTAATTACAATATTGATAGGAGCTTTCCCTTTGCGAAATCCATTGATTGAAATCTTCTTTTGAATATCTTTTACTGTTTTATCAATCGCTTTCTTCCAAGCTTCTCCTTCTATTTTCTTTTTAATTTCTTTTACATTTGCCATAATTCATAATCCTCCTTGCATCCTCTTTTAGTATATAATAAATTCCTCTGTTTATCAAGAAAAAGGAAGCATCTTTCCAAAAAATAAAAAATCTCATAAAAGAAAAAAAGGATTTCTCACCCTTTTCTTCCCACCACCATTTTCTATTCTTTTTTTAAAAAACATCTATAATTTCTACATCATAATTTCCATTCGGACTTATAACTGTAACCACTTCGCCTTTTTTATGCCCAAGAATTGCTTTAGCAATTGGAGATTCATTTGAAATTTTATTTGCGAATGGATCTGCTTCTTGACTACCTACAATAGAATACTCATCTGTTTCATCATCTTCCACATATTTTACTTTTACACTACATCCAATAGAAACTTTTCCATTTTTTGCTTCTTCAATCACGATTGCATTTTCAATCATTGCCTCTAATTGAACAATTTTTCCTTCTACTTCTCTTTGAGCTTCTCGTGCAGCATCATATTCTGCATTTTCTGATAAATCACCTAAAGCCCTTGCATCACGAAGTAAATCAATAACTTCTGGTCTTCTTGTTGTTTTTAAATATTCTAACTCCTGTTTCAAGTCTTTAAGTCCTTCTTCTGTTAAATAAACTTCTCTTCCGTTTGCCACACTATCTCCTCTTTCTGTTTTCAAACTCCTAACATACTACCACAAACACATAGGCTTTGTCAATTCAAAATTTTATCTAATTTTACTTTAATTTGTTCTTTATTAAATGGCTTTGCTAGATAATCTGTAAATCCTTCTTTTATATATTTTTCTTCGGATCCTGCTACAGCATCCGCTGTAAGTGCAATGACTGGTGTTTTAAATCCTTTTATTTTCTGTAATTCTAACATAGCCACTTCTCCATTCATTATAGGCATCATGATATCCATTAAAATTAAGTCATATGTATTTCCATTCTTGATTTTATTTAAACATTCTTCTCCATTATAACATTCCTCTATAATAAACTTAAAATCACCTAAAGCTCTTCTTGCCACTTTAATATTTAATTTATTGTCATCCACGATTAATACTTTTTTATCTTTATAGTTTTCCTTCTTTAAGGAGGAAAGAATATCCGCCTGCTTGATTATTTGTGTATCTGTTAATTCTTTTTCCTGTTTACTAATTTTTTGAGGAATTTGTACTACAAATAAAGAACCTTTTCCAAATTGGCTTTCTACATTAATCTTTCCACCCATCATCTCTACTAATTTTTTTGTAATAGCAAGTCCGAGTCCTGTTCCTTCTGTTGTTGTATTCTTCTCAATATCTAATCTTTCAAATTTTGTAAATAATTTTTCTATGTTCTCTTTTTTGATTCCTCTTCCTGTATCTTTTACACTAAGAAACAATGTGCAGGTATCTCCTTGATTGATACAGCGGGCATTTAACGCAACGCATCCCTTTTCTGTATATTTAATTGCATTGGAAAGTAGGTTACTAATAATTTCTTTGACATGGCCCTTATCTCCTATTAATTCATAAGGAATATCCTCTGCAATGTTGATTTTATATTCAATTTGCTTATCTCCAATTCGTGTTCCCATAACACGAGCAAGAGGAAGTACTTCTTCTTTAAAATGATAAGGTACTTCTATAATTTCCATCTTATCACTTTCAATTTTATTAATATCCATAATATTTCCTACAATTTCAAGTAGAGTTCTAGAAGCAGCAACTACATCACTTAGATCTTCCTTCATATCACTTGGACAATTTTCTCGATCTTCCATATCCTCAGAAAGTCCTACAATCGCATTTAAAGGTGTTCTAATCTCATGGGACATACTCGATAAAAAATCACTTTTTGCTCGATTCGCACGTTCTGCCGATTCCTTGGCAAGATTAAGCTCTGCTATCATTTTTAAATCTGGGTTTTCTATTGTATGATACATGATTACGACAATAAAACTGATTAGTCCAGAAATAAGAAGTAATTCTGAATAAGTCATTTGTATATAAATAATAGGTACAACTAATACAATAAATATAACCATAGGATAATACTTTTTATTTACCTTTTTCTCTTTTATAAGATGAATAATCCAAAATAAAATAACAAGTACAGAAATAAAGTATAAATAATTTGTACTTGCTCCATAAGCATATATTATAGCGCCATCCCTATAGTAGTTTACAGGTAATATAAAATTAATCAATAAAACAAAAATAAACAAAATGGAAATAATTTTAAATTTTCTTTTCTCATCTTTCTTTAATGAACTTGTATTTCCGTTTATAAACATATATGCTGATAGTAAATACATCATCGTAAGTAAATAGGAATAGTACAATTTTAAAACTATCCATCGAATAAAATGTGTATCATCTATATGAATGCTTACATAGACACCTATCAAATCCATTACTACACCAAATATCGCAAAAATAACAATATACTTATAAATTCTAGTTTCAAATGTATCCACCTTCCTCTTCGGAAAATACAATATAGATATTAACATAAGATAAAATAGACTAGCTATCATAAGAAGTACATTTATATTCATCATACCACACCCTATTATGCATTATAACACCAAAAAAAGTATCCGTAAATGAATACTTATTGTTTTTTTATTACGCATTTAATACGCATTAACTCTTTTATTGCGTATTATTTTATTAATGCGTAATATCTTTTTAATACGCATTAATTACGCATTATTTGATTAATGTGCATTATTTCTTTTTGTGCGTTTTAAACCAATTTCTGTATTGATTTTTTAACATTAATAATTATTCAATCGCCCTGTCGGGCTTTATATCTTTATTTGATTAATAATTATTCAACCGCCCTAACGGGCTTTATATCTTTCAAAAAAGCACCAAATGGCGCTTTTTTGTTAGGGGTAGATTCAGCGACGGCAGAGCCGTCACTTCATCAACCCCACGACCTTTTGTTGGCAAAAGCTCGTTTACCTACTAGCTAAAGCTGTAGGTAACCACCTTTTTTTATTCATCATGCCGACTTTTTCACCAGCATAAGAGAATCATTTTCTCATTCTCTCTATGCTTGCCAGCGTCATCATGATGATTACTATATCTTCATAAATCCTCTACAGATTTATATACAGATATAGCTTTTGTATCTCCTTTTTGCACATACAAAAAAGAGCCTTTCGGCTCTTTATTCTGTTCCTTCTACATCACAAATATTAAGAATAAATTTTGTGGCTTTCTCTGCTTTGGATGAAGCAGACACAATAAACTTTACATCATTTTTTAATACCGCCAGCCAGCTTTGAATATAAGCAGTATTATTTTTAAAGCTATTGCTTGTTTCAATATTCAGCATATTCAAAATGTTTGCTGCTCCAATCTCTGCAACTAATTCTTCTTTAGAATAATCAGTTGAGCCAAACGAAACACGTTTATTTTCTTCAATACGATTACAACGTGATTCTTTCATTGTGCTATGTACAGATTCATGAGCAAAAGTAGAATAATACTCTTCAACGTTTTTGAATTGTTCCATCAATGGCAGATGAATCAAATCCCTAGAGGGGGAGTAATAAGCATCATCACTTTTTTCATTTACCAGCTTAATACCTTCTCTTGTGATATAGTCCATCAGGATTTTATCAACCTCTTCAATCGGTTCTAACTCTGTTTCAATCTCTTCTTCTGGAAGTGGTTCAACACCATCAACCTGTGAGACATGGAATACATTGTAATACCTTAAAAGAGGAATCTGTTTTCTTTCTTCTTCACCATCTTCATTCAATTCAACAATGTTTTGAATCTTCCAAAAAACAATGATTTCAGATTTCTCACCTTTACGAACTTTACCGCCTAAATCTGTCCACTGCTTAAAGGTTGCATATTCACTATCATGCTTTAACATCATTGGATTTAACAGCGAATAGGACTTCTTTGTGATACGATTGAAAGCACCACTTCTTGTACCAGCCCAAGGTTTTGTCCAAGGGATGATACCTTGTTCAAGCATATCAATAATCCTGTTAGTAACCATTTCATACACGTTGTTTTTCATAGTAATTTCTCCTTCTTCTTTTTTATAAATCACTTTTTTGAGTAAAAAATAAGAGAGAAGCCGAAGCTATCTCTCTTTGCAAACAATATTCAGTTGTAATTATTTAGTCCACAATTTTGTATCTAGCATAATATACGAGGGTGTTACAATGCAAACCACTTACCCATTTTAAATCGCCATATTCTGTGTGGATGATACCGAAACTGTAGAATTTTTCAAAATCATATTCAATTCCAGCATCATTTAAATATTTGATTAAAACATTCATTGTGCCAAATTCATCGCATTCGTCAGGTTTTATTGTTATATAGTCACCTTTCTTTGTTATGTTACATACAAAACCTTTAAGTGCTTTCTTAAAAGCAAAATAATTTTCTCTTGTCATTTTAATTTCTCCTTTTATTTATATGCAAGTTAATTTATTTTATTGTTCTATATATAGAATACACATCAGATTCTAAATATACAACAAATTCTAAAAATTATTTTTAGTATTTTTCTATTTTGTTTAAAGTTGTTTCGGTGCTATGTTATTCTAATCCAGCACTATGTAACTCTAAACTACAGTCTCTTTACAGTTCACAATATCCTTGCGAGCGATAATATTCTCTAAGGACTTTTTACATCCTGTAAACATGAGAGAGGTGCAAAAGCACAATATAAAAAATAACTAATTAACTATATTATACAACATAAATTTCTAAAAACAAAAAAAGAGAGCCGAAGCCCTCTTTAATCATTTATATAAACTCTTACAGGATTGTTATTGATAGTGTAATCGCAGCAGTAACGGATAAATTCACTTGTATTCATTTCCCTGTTCTTTGCTGCCTGTTCAATAGTTTCTTTATCTGTTTTGCTTACATGTAAATGTATCTGTTTTGTTTTAGTTTTCATAATCAAATTCTCCTTATTTTGTATATCTCTTTTAATACTTATATTGTACCACCAGAGGTATGTAAAACCAAAATTCTGGCAACAAAAAAGGCCCATTTCAGAGCCTTAATTTGTATCATCATCTATTTGTTTTTCTATCTTTTGTAATTCCAATTTATACAAAGCACACAAATACAATAAATCCTTTATAATCCTGTCTGCTTCTGTATCAGGTTTTGCATTATGATTGGCACGAGAAATAATCTCAGCTTGTATATAATCATCACTGTAATCATTCCAACTACCATCTAATAGTCCATATGGGTCACCAATATCTGGTGGAATATAATCAGGTACTTCTTCAAACTCTGTTCCATTAAATCTACCCCATTTTCCACCTATACATACAACAGGAGAATCTTTCCAAACTGTAGTATAATCATATGCTCTTCCATCCTTCAAACAATTAAGAAAATCTCTTTTTTCTTGTGCTGTTGCATCAGGGAATCTCTGCATAAATTCTTCAATCTGTTTAAGTATATCATTCATTTATTTACCCTCTAAAGCATCTTTCCAGTATGAATCCATAAGAACATTTAAAACCGCATTGTCTGTTCTAGACTCATATTTTTGTTTAGCAATTTCAAGTTGTATAGCTTCTTCTGCTCCTTCTTTCATAAGTCTCTTTTTTTCTTTCATCAACTCAATTCCCTTTTGTCTACGTTTAATATCATCCTCTGTCTTTGCCTGTTCTTCATCTGTAGTAGGTACTTTCTTTTTAAGCATCTGAATTACATCAAGTATCTCTTGCTGTTCTAAATCATTCAGTAAATTTGCAATTTGCACCATGCCATGAATTTTTACATTATCAAGACGATTTAAAGTGTCAAGCTGTTTCTTTTCATCAGATTTTAAAACAAGTCTATCTTTATCAACTAAGGCTTTAACGTTTATAATATCTTCACTTGCTCTATATGTTTTGTCCTCTGATATTGTAAGGTACTTTTCTATTAAGAATTGCTTTTGATTTGCACCACATTTACAAGCGATATGAGGATTGATAAAATAAGCATTACCATGATTTCCGCTAACCTTAAAATATAGAACAAGAAAATTTCTTTCTTTTAAAACTTTTAAAGCCCTCTGTGCTGTTCTAGGGTCGCGGCGAATAGCTTCAGCTAGTTTTGTTGTGCTTGTAATATATGTATTATTGTTTTCCATCCTTGTAACAAATAAGTCAAAAATCGCTCTTGCTGCTGGTTCTGTGATAGCCAATTCAGCTAATTCAGCTTGATATTTTATATTTATTTGAACAAAATCTTTGTTCTCTGTCTTTATCCCACTAATAACACTTGATTTAGTATAAGTGCCAGTTGATTCATTCATATGTTCTGTAAAATTTTCTGGTTTACTTGCATATGTATTATTAAAATCTTTCTTTCTCATTTTTAATAATCTCCTTGTTAGATAAATAAAAAAACACTTCAAAAGAAGCGCTAGTATTTGACAATTAATCTACATTGGAGTATTATTTATATATACACGAATGAAGAGTTTTTCGGAATACTCATATATGCTTCTTTAAAATAAAGAGTTCACACCTCTTTATTTTTTTGCTTTTTTATTTATTTTTGATATTTGTTTTATATATGTTTTTATTAATTTGTAAAGTAAAAAAATAATTATAATCTATATATTAAATAGATATAATAGAAGGGTTTTAGAAACCCACTAAATTCAATACTTTTCGTTCAAGGTGGTGTCATGCCGTGTCGCCCATAGGCGACATGACATGTCGCTACCTTGAACCGCCGACTGAATCCCATACCCCTAGTAATATCCAACTTCTTATACCATTATATCCTATTCTTCTAGTATAACAAAATAAAGAGGGAGCAGCAGCCCCCTCAACTTTTAGTTTTCTTCATCTTCATCTTTTTCAGTTTCAGGAATCATATTTGTTTTAATATAATTCATCAAGTTTTCAGGTGTAACACCAAATTGCTTGTAGTTATAAGCTATAGTATTTACACAATCATTATAGCAAAGTTCATCAGCTTTTGCTGGAAGTCCAGATTCACCTTTTAAGATACGT
>CATOJL010000059.1 GCA_951800155.1 uncultured Bacilli bacterium
TTCATTAGATAACTTTTTAATAAATGATAGTATGAATCCTGAGAAAGTAGTTATGCATGCGGATTATACAGAACAACTTTTTAGAAATTTAAAAAACGAACTGACTGATTTTGAATATCAAGTTTTGGAGTTGAAATATAATGATTTTTCTTATCAGGAAATTGCTAATTTATTAGAAAAAGATGTAAAAGCAATTGATAATGCCTTTCAAAGAATTCGAACGAAGGCAACAAAAATGCTTGCAAAAGAAAAAAAAGAAGAAAAAAATTAAAAAAATAGTGTTTTTTTAATTTTTTTATGTTATACTGGTTATGATAAGTATAGCGATTATAGATACTTGCGAAAAAAGAATAAAGAGGAGATGTTTTTTAATGATGGAAAACGTAAATGAAACAGTTCAAAATTTAGACGTTCTTCAAAATATGGCTAATAATGATCGAGTAGATGATTCGGATGATTTTTTTTATGAAAATCAAAATGATTACAATGAACCAACCAATGAAATGATTTATTCGACAAATCCAAATGTGGAAATTCCAGAAGTCCCTAATTTTTTTGAAAATACGATAGAACAATCCAATCCGTTTGCTGTTAATCCAGATCAAAATGCTTTTAACGAGAAAGAGGCAAATAGGGAAGGAAACGAAGAAAATTATGTAACATCTTATGAGGAAGAGATGTCTTATCCAAATGAAGTAGAAGATAAGGTGAAAGAAACTGTTCCAGAAGTAGAGAGTTTTCAATTAACAGATAAAGAAAAAGAAAAATTATTAGAAGCATCTTCATCTGTAAAAGATGTGGATCTTACAAACTTTGATGCAGTATTTGCAAGTTTATCAAGTGATGTAAATGGTGCTAATAATTTTATATCAAATTTAATTGAACAACGAAAAAGTGTAAATACAAATGAGGCAAGATTAATTGAGGGACAAGAAAAATTAGATAAAGAAAAAGAAGAATTTGCTAAATTTGTAGAAGCACAAAAAGAAGCAATTGAGCTTGAAAAAGAGCAATGTAAAGAGTATGTTCGTACACAAAAAATTAGAATTGCGAATGAAGAGGCACAGTTTAATTCTGATGTAGAAGCTACTCGTGCAGAATTAGCGCTTCAGGAACAGACAATTAAGATTGGAAATGAAAAATTAGCGGATGAAAAACAACAATTTTCTTCCTATAAAGAATTAGAAGAGGAAAAATTGAAAGTCGAAAAACAGAAATTGGAAACAGAAAAAACTTCTTTTGCTAAAGAAAAAGCCATTACAGAAGAAAAACAAAAAACAGAACGTCTAAAATTAGAAACAGAAAGAGAACAATTCATGAAAGAAAAGGCGATTCATGAAGACAAAATTAGTGCTGATAGACAAACGCTTGAAATTGAAAGAGAACAGTTCGAAAATGAGCGTAAACTAGAAGCAGAAAAATTAAAAAATGAACATGAAGAATTAAGAAAACAAGAAGAACAATTTGCTAAATACAAAGAATTAGAAGAGAAAAAACTTGAACTTGAAAGTAAAAATTTATCACAAAGCTGTACCCGTTTCAAAGAATTGGTTTCTCAGTTTAACTCTGGATTCCAACAATTACCTGGAGATAAAGAGTAGGAAACGATTCAGTTGGTAAAAGGGAAAAAAATTATGGCTAATGATAAAAAAAGGGAAAAGGGTTTTGACCTTCTTACGACCGATGGGTATGAGGTTACAGAAAATAACGAGATAGATTCACAGGAAGAGTTAGAATTAAATTCTTATGAACTCAGTACACAAGATTTAGAAGAATTTGAGAGTGATTTCAAAAATGAGGAAGATCCTTTAACGCCTGTAGAACATTCTATTGTATCACTAGAAGAGAATCGAAATGAACAAACAGAGAATAAAAGTATTTCTAGAGATATTAATAGTATGTTTGAAAAGGCTTCTTCTAGTGTGCAAGAGGCAAAGAATATATTTGCAAAAAATGTAGAAATGAAACGGCAAATTGATGAGAAGTTTCAAGAGTTAGAACGTGCAAAGATAGAACATGAAAGAGAAAACAAAGCAAATGTTGATAAAATAAATACTTATAAAGAATCTGTTGTTGCCAAACTTAGGGAAAAGAAAAATGAAATAGGACAACAAGTTGTTCGATTAAAAGAGGCACAGAGTAAGTATGCAGAAGAGAAAATGAGTTTTGAAACATACAAAAAAGAAGAGCTAGAAAAATTAAAGACCATAAAAAGAGAGCAAAGACAAGAACTTGAGGAACGAAAAAAAGAGCTTGATCTTTTAACAGATTCTTTAAAGCAACAAAGAGATGAAATTGAAGAAGAAAAAAGACAATTAGAACTTGATCGAATTCGCTATGAAGCTGATAAGAATGAGCTTGCAAATAATTTATTAAAGTTTAATGAATTAGTAGGCGATTTTACAGTGAATATAGATAAATTTAACAATTAAAAAGATAATCCATGATTATCTTTTTTTGTAGCTATCACAAATGGTACTTTCCTTACAATTACATCCATCACAGTTGCACACCTTTATTGCTTTTAATTGGCACTTATCTTTTTCACAATTACAATGTTCACAATCATGGACACTACAATGGATCTCTTGTTCCTGCATAGAGTACACCATTCCTTTCTTTGAAGTCCACTAAAAAAGTGTTCCTTCTTCTTTAGTGTAAACTTTTCTCTTGCTTCTATTCATATAAAGGCTAAAAACTACATAGATTATACAAGGTGAGAATATGACTGTTGGAATACCACGTGGTTTGTTTTACTATTATTATGGTGATTTATGGATTGCATTTTTAGATACATTGGGAGTCCCTTATATTCTCTCAGAGGAAACGAACCGTGAAATTGTAGATTTAGGCATGCATTATGCAACGGATGAGATGTGTCTATCTATGAAGATTTATTTAGGACATATTGCTTCTTTAAAGGAAAAATGTGATACGATTCTTGTCCCTCGAATTGATAATTATGGAACGAAAAATCAAACATGTACCAATTTTTTAGCTGTTTCTGACATTGTTCGTAATCTTTTTTCTATAGAACCACTAACTTATAATATAAACTATGAGCATATGGAAACAGAGGAAGAAGCATTTAAAAAAATAGGAAAGGAACTAGGATTTGATGAACTTACTAGTCTACGTGCTTATCATAATGCGACTACGGACATAAATTATAAAAGGCAAAAACAGATTTCTAGAAATATAGAAACATTACGCAAAGATAAACTAAAAATCTTAGTAGTTGGACACCCTTATAATGTATATGATGCTTTCATTGGTAAACCCATTTTAGAAATCTTAAAAAGAAACAATGTAGAAATAATTCATTCTAGTTTATTTCATGAGAATATAACAGAGGAGTTAGGAGAAAAAATGCAACAAGGACTCTATTTTAAGTACAGTAAAAACTTAATGGGTGCGATTGCTCTTTGCGAAGATAAAGTGGACGGCATTGTTTTTGTAACTGCATTTCCTTGTGGTATTGATAGTCTTGTCAATGAAATCGCTTTTTGTTATCTAAAAATTCCACATATTGAGATTGTAATGGATGAATTAGATAGTATGGTTGGTATTGAAACAAGATTAGAAAGTTTTATTGATGTATTAGAGAGGAATGGTGGACATGAAAAAAATAGTGACGTATCCACAAATGGGTGATTACAATGTTCCTATTTATTATTTACTAACACACATTTTGCGCTGTGAAATAAGGAAGCCACCTAAAATTTCTGATCGAACTGTAGAACTTGGAAATAAATATAGTCCTACTTTTGTTTGTATGCCTTTCAAATATACACTTGGGACTTTTCTTGAGAGCTTAGAAGAGGGAGCCAATGTTCTTATTCAATTGGGTGGTGGTTGCAGATATGGGTATTATTATGCTCTACAAAAGGAAATTATAAAGGAACAAGGCTATTCTTTTAAATTGATTAATTTGGTTACTGAAGGAAAAAGCGATCTAAAAAAAATAATAAAGGATTTTAAAGGTATAGATCCTAGTTTCTCTATTTTAAAAAGTGCATACTATTTGTTTATTACGATGAAAATGATTAAATATATGGATAAACTGGATCATCAAATTCGAAAAAATATTGGCTTTGAACAAAAAAAAGGAGAGCATGAATATGTAAAGCAAAAAATGCTTACTTGTTTTGAACATACAAAAGGTTATTTCCCTTTGCTTTTTACTTATCTTTCTTATAAAAGAAAATTTAAAAAAATTAAGAAAAATAAAAAGAAATGCTTAAAAGTGGGTATTATTGGTGAACTTTATACGATTATGGAACCTTTTGCTAATTATGATTTAGAAATGATGCTAAGTCAATATGGGATTGAAGTGACTCGTTTTACAAATGCCACCTATCTTCTTTTTCAAAAAAGAAAAAAGGTAAAAAAATATTTAAAGAAAGTAAAAAGATTTTCTAAAAATCGCCTTGGCGCAGATGCTTTAGATAATGTAGGAAGACTTGTTTATTTAGGAGAAAAGAAATATGATGGTGCGATTCATATCAAATCTTCTTTTTGCACACCAGAAATCGGAGTTATGCCTATTTTAAGGCGAGTGAGTGAGGAATACAAAATACCACTATTATTTTTCTCTTTTGATACAAATACAAGTAAAGTAGGTATTGAAACGAGAATAGAGGCTTTCTATGATATGATAGAAATGAGGAAACAGAATGAATGAATGTTATTTAGGAATTGATATTGGTTCCATATCTACAAAAGGAGTCTTACTTGATCAGGAAAAGAGAATCATTGCTAGTACTTATATTTGGACTGAGGGAAATCCAACCCAAGCAACGAAAAAAGTGATCTCTCTTTTACGTGAGAAGATCGATTCAAATTATGTACTAAAAGGAATTGGAACAACGGGAAGTGCTAGAAAATTGATTGGGTTAATGCTTGATGCAACAGTTGTAAAAAATGAAATCACGGCTCATGCGATAGGGACTTTATCGAAACATAAAGAAGTAAGAACTATTCTAGAAATTGGTGGACAGGATTCTAAAATCATTTTCCTAGAAAATGGAATGATTGTTGATTATTCAATGAACACACTTTGTGCAGCAGGAACAGGTTCTTTTTTATCAAGTCAAGCTAAACGTTTAGGAGTCGAAATTGAGGATTTTGGGGATATAGCTCTTAAAAGTAAAAAGCCTGTAAAAATAGCAGCAAGGTGTACTGTATTCGCTGAATCTGATCTAATTCATAAAGCCCAAGCAGGGTATAGAAAAGAAGATATTATTGCTGGACTATGTCGAAGTATCGTTTTAAACTATTTGAATAATGTAGCTAAGGGCAAAAAAATTCATGGTCCAATTGTTTTTCAAGGAGGCGTAAGTAAAAATAAAGGGGTAGTTCATTATTTTGAAGAACAATTAGGGGAACCTATTTTAGTAGATGATGAAGGACACCTTATGGGTGCGATAGGTGTTGCTGTACTGGCACATAAAGCAGCTGTGCAGAAAGAATATACATGGGATATGAAAGATATTGCTTTTGAAACAAAAGGGTATGAATGCAAAGGATGTTCCAATCATTGTGAACTCTTAAAAATCTATAAAGAAGGAAAGCTAGTTGACACATGGGGAAGTCGATGTGGGAAATTTTAATGTTGACAACACGTTTTATTTAGTGTATAAATGTAGTTGATAAAAAGGATGTGAATTATGGCAAAGAAATTAGTCATTGTGGAATCACCAGCAAAAACAAAGTCCATTGGTAAGTACTTAGGAGATGACTTTAAAGTAGTTTCTTCAAAAGGGCATATTCGAGATTTGGCAACATCAGGAAAATTTGGCCTAGGTGTTGATATAGAAGATCATTTTAAGCCAAACTATATTGCAATCAAGGGAAAAAAGAAAGTCATTGATGATTTGAAAAAAGAAGCAAATCATGCTGATTTTGTCTACCTAGCTACCGACCCTGATCGGGAAGGGGAAGCTATTTCATGGCATTTATATGATGCCCTAGGTTTAGATGAAAAAGAATATGATCGTATTGTTTTTAATGAAATTACAGAATCCGCTGTGAAAGATTCTTTAAAGCATGCTAGAAAAATTGACAAAGATTTAGTCAATTCACAAGAAACGCGTCGTATTTTAGATCGCATTATTGGTTTTCGTTTGTCTAAATTGATGCAGTCAAAAACGAGTGGCAAGGCAGCAGGGAGAGTACAGAGTGTTGCCCTTAAACTTATTGTAGATAGAGAAAGAGAAATAGAGGCATTTAAAGAAGAAGAATATTGGACAATTGATTCTTTATTTAAAGAATTTAAAGCATCGCTTGAAAATTATAAAAATAAAAAAATAGAAATCAAAACAGAAGAAGAAGCTGATAAAATTCTTTCCGTTTTAGATAAAAATTTTGAAGTAGAGAAGCTTGAGAAAAAAGGAAAATCAAAAAATGCAAAACCCCCATTTACTACCTCTACCCTACAACAAGCTGCTTCTACTCTTTTAAATATGAACGCAACAAAAACGATGATGATTGCTCAAAAATTATATGAAGGAATCGAATTAGAAAATGAAACGGTTGGATTAATTTCCTATATGCGTACAGATTCGACTCGTTTATCAAATGATTTCATCAAGGATACATTTACCTATATTGAAAAAGAATATGGAAAAAAATATGTAGGAACAGTAAAAAAGGGAAAGACAGCTGAAAATGTGCAAGATGCCCATGAAGCCATTCGTCCAACAAGTATTGAAAGAACACCCATTCGTATGAAACCTTATTTAACCCCAGAGGAATATAAGTTATACCGTTTGATTTATACAAGGGCTTTAGCAAGCTTGATGGCTCCAGCCAAAACAGACAATACAACGATTTTACTTACAAATCATGACTATGGTTTTAAAGCAACAGGCCAAACAATTGCATTTGATGGTTACTTAAAAGTGTATCATGATTATGAATCAACTACAGAAAACAATCTACCAACTTTAGAAGAAAAGACGAAGATAGAAAGTGATGAAATTGTAAAAGAACAGCATTTCACACAGCCTCCAGCTCGTTATACAGAAGCTAAACTTGTGCAGGCTATGGAGGAAGAAGGAATAGGTCGTCCTTCTACTTATGCACCTATTATGAATAAGTTAAAATTACATGGCTATGTTACAATCGTAGATAAAAAATTTGTGCCAACAGAAATAGGAATTGAGATTACAGACAAACTACAAGAATATTTTAAACATATTATTAATGTAAAATATACATCAAATATGGAGAGTGACTTAGATAAAATTGCAGATGGAAATACCATTTGGTATGAAATCCTAGAACGATTTTACAAAGATTTTGAACCATCTCTTCAAGTAGCATTTGATAGTATGGAAAAAGAACCTCCAAAAGAAACAGGAGAAGTTTGTCCAGAGTGTGGGAATGCTTTGGTTGTACGAAAAGGGCGTTATGGGGAATTTGTTGCTTGTAGTAACTATCCAAAATGTAAATATATAAAAGCAGAACCTCGTGAGGAAACAGAAATTTGTGCTTGTCCAAATTGTGATGGAAAAATAGTGGAGAAAAAGTCCAGAAAAGGGAAAATTTTCTATGGGTGTAACAATTATCCAAAATGTAAAACAGCAACTTGGGACATGCCTTTAAAAGATCCTTGCCCTAACTGTGGAAATTTGCTAGTAGAAAAGAAAGATAAAATAAAATGTACGAGTTGTGACTATGAAAAATAGGTTACAGTTCAGTCAAGGAAATCAAAAATATCCACAATCATAAAATAAGATGTCGAAAATAAAGGGTTTGCCAAGACTCTTTTTTAGTGTTATCCACAGATTTAAAAAATTATCCTAAATTCATTGAAATAAAAGAAAAAATATGATTAATTAATATTAGAAAGAAACTACAATTAAGGTGATATTATGGCAAATGGAAGAATCAATGATTTTTATTTACAGTACGAAGAATTAACAGAAAAATTTGAAAAACAAGAAAAATTATTAAAGGAAACCAATAACCTCGTAAAAACGTTAAATATCACTATTGAAAATTTAAACGAAACCAATCAAAGACTACAAAAATTAATTGAAAAAAAAGATAAAGAAATACTAAGATTAAAATCTAAAAATAATAGAGATAGTTCTAATTCTAATAAACCATCTGGAACAAATGGATATAAGAAAGTTATTATCAATAGAAGAGAAAAATCAAATAAGCCAAAAGGCGCTCAAATAAATCATAAACCACATTCACTAAAAAATAAGCTAAATCAATTTATTAATTCTTTAGATGTAGAAGAAGAGATTATTGAAGTGAAT
>CATOJL010000060.1 GCA_951800155.1 uncultured Bacilli bacterium
AACTAAATATTCCACTTTTTTTATAGTATATAATGATTTTTATATACTATTTTGGTCCATTTACTCATTCAATGTCATTATATTACATTATTTTTTTATTTTGGTCAATTTAATTTTTCATTTGAGCTTTATGGAGGTTTATATGGACATTTTAAAAGAGAAATATATTATTATAGAAATTATTCCTACAACATGTCAAAAAGAAACAGGTAACCTTGTTCAAATAAGTGCTCTAAAACTTCATGGCTTACAATTATTAGAACGATTTGATTATCGTCTAAATCCTGCGAAAGTTCCTATTCCTGATTTAATCCATCTTACTTCCTATGATCAAGAGCTTTTTACTTACTTAGAATCAACAGAACAATTACTAGAAACATTTTCAATATGGAGTTCTGGCTTACCACTTCTCATTTTAGATAATGCATACACAAAAAGTTATTTAAAAGATTTGCCTAATGAAAAAATTTCTATTTGTCAATTTTTAAATACGGAGTACCAAGACAACATCATAGAAATACTCATAAAAAAATATCATCTAGAACCTAGTCCTTATATTGTAGACTTATTATATGAAAGCATAATAAGAGAAAATTAAAATAGCGTGTGCTATTTTTTTTGTTCAAATAAGATTTTACACTCTGTCAATTTCTTGAAACGCTTTCGATCAATTTCATTCTTAATGCCATCAAATAATAAGTTATATATCCCTTCCCAAATAAAAACCCATGCAATAATTAAAATGACCTCAGATAGAATAGGAATGATATCTACAAATAAATAGATAAATAAAATAAATATGCCAACTAATATACAAATAAGACTCATCAGTCTATTTTTTTCTATTAAAAGTAAAAGTTCTTGTATTTCAACCCCATAATTTCTACGAATCATATCTATTAAATGTGTTTGTTCTCTCTTATCTAATTCTTCCTTGCAATAAATATGAATTTCAATCTTTTCTCTCAAAGATGCTGTTTTACATTCTTCTAAAATATAAGCACTTAACTCTGGAGAAAGTCTTTCTTTATGAAATTGATTTTGAAAATGCTCCTTACTTTCTACATATACCTCAATTTTATTTGCCATACCTGTTCTCCTATACTTTACTTTGGATTTGCGAGAAAATGTTTTACTTTCGATAAAGTTTGTCTAGAAGGATACATATATTCACTTAAAGAGATTCCACACTTTCTATAAGTATCTTTTTCTAAAATTCCAACATAATCAGTTAGTTTCAAAAACATTTTTTCTTCTTTTCTTGTTAAACCTTTATCATTAACTAAACAGGACAATTTCCATTTCTTTTTATTTTTTCCTATTTTCTTATTTGTATACATCTTAAATAACATGAATAAAACCTCCCTATGATTACATTATCATTGTATAAAAGAAAAAGGAGAATTGTCAAGAAAGAAGTATTTCCGTTCTTTCTTTTTTACAAAGATTTATATTTAAGATAATATTAGAGAGAATTTCAAAGTACCTTTTTACTGATAGAGTAAATCGTACTAAAGTTAACTTAGAAATTGATATTTCAACAAAGGACAAAGGGATAGGTTCAAAAAGAATATACCACTTTTTATATGTAATTTGTAAAAAATAATATTTTTAAAATATAGGCCAAAATGGATGGATTTGGATAGCTTTTCTCTCTCCTAATATTCTTAATTTTAACGGATAGAACGCATGAAACCATTAAAAAAAGAGGGTCTCTTATTCCTCTTTTTCTATAGTATTTTTGCTTATATGATCGATTCGTGTAATGTTACGTGCTAGCTTAATAGCAGGAAATCTCTCCTCTACCCGAAAGGCAACCAAATCTCCCTCATGAATTTCTTGTTGAAAAGAAATATCTTCAATAGAAAAATCAATCTCTTCTTTTTCCCTTAAAATGACACCATATTCTCCATTATAAAAATGAACTACTCCTATTGTTTTCATCTTCTAACCTCTTCTACAATGTTTTATTTCCTTTTAAATGTAAATTTTTTTTTATATATTTCATTTCTTCATAAATTCTAGGATCTTGTAATGGTAGAGCCAATTCTTCTAAAGAGCCATCTTCTCTAATAGCAATATACCAATCCTCACCACAATATACTTCTCGATATTCCTCTTTATAAAATGGATCAAAGTCACGTGCTTTATTCTCTCTTTCAACAACATCTTTTTCCATAACAATAGAAAGTGCTCTTAACCTTGTTATCTCCTCCTCTGTAGGTTGATAACTTATCTGTTTTCTTAGTTTCATATAGCTTTTCTTTTCTAATACATCAAAATCTAATCGAATAGCACTACTATTTTGAACATTTTCCCTAGAACTTAATAAAATAGCACTTACACATGTATCTGCATGAGGAAAACTAGATTTAAATCTAGGATCCTGTACGGTAATATAGCCTCTTTCATCTAAATTTTTATTATCCGCATTTATAAAAATATAGTCAAGATTATCTTGCATAGCAATAGCCTGTTCCATCATTTCTTCAGCAATTTTCTTATATACTTCTATAGAAGTCTTATCACTAAACCGTGTAACCATTTGTATAAAGTTTCCCCTTCTAAAAATGAGAACCCGTGATAAGAGATTATTTTGAAAATCCTTAAACAAAGCAACATCCCCAGATCGAAGAGATAAAGTTTCCACATAAGTACTCACACCTGATAAATTTAATAAGTCAATACAACTAGTATCTGCAATCTTCTTTCCAATAAGTAATCTTTCTGGATCAGAATAAAAACCAGACTCTATAGAATAGTCCTCCATTTGTATACAAACAGGCGGTATACTTCCCATTAGTCTATCTATTATTTTTAAATAAAAATTCAGGTATTGTTTACTATTTTGTTCTCCTACACAAGAAACGATATTCTCTCCTAAAGCAAGGAGAGTAATATTATCAATAGAACTATAAGCATTCGCTAAAACAATGACATCTTCTATCTTTTTTAAAATAAGATTAGAATAATCTATCTTTAAAGAAGAATCTTTTTCTTTTACAATTTTATATCTAACCCGATTATAATTGGATAATATATTTAAAAATGTATCGACAGAAAATTCATGTATTAAATCAAGTAATGGTAAAAAATAGGCAACTTCATGTATGATTTCTTCTTTTTCCAGTATCTTATTTACTGTTCTATCTTCTAATTTTAATAAAAGGGAAGCTAAATTTTTTACATACCTATTCTTCTCTATAATGGTATAATCTTTATGATTTAATCCTCCTAATTTTTCTTTTTCTAAGTTAGAAATTTCCTTCTGTTCTTCTGATAAAGTTATATTAGAAATCAACTTAAATTTCATTTGCTCAAATTTATGAACAATAAACTTCATTACCTCTATATTTTGTCCATTTAAAATAGACTGTACTAAATCTAATGTAAGAGCCCCATTCACAGAAAAAGGAATAGCCAATAAATCTAAATCGGCCTTCTTTATATCCATACCCGATTTTTTGACATCTTTATTGTTTAGAATCTCTTCTTCTGTATTTTGAATCATTTCATGAAATTGTGCTTCTGTAATCCCTAAACTACTCCACTGCCTCCTTTGTATTCTATAGGCAACTTCCTTTAATTTTCTCCCATTCCATATGGTATTTACTTTTTTCTGTGACAAAGTCATTTTTCCTTCTACATCTTTTAAAATCTCACTCTTTTCTTTATTACTAAAATCATTTCTATGCTCATTTAATACAAAATTAAAAAAAGCACTTGTCACTGGTAAATCGACATTTTGTCCTTCTAAATACATTTGATAAAATTGCATAATCTCTTTATATAGATATTCTCTTGAAATCCGTTTTCCAACAAATGTGTGTAAATTTACAACAAATGCATCCGCATAATTTGGATTCTGTGTAATACTCATTTTTTGCAATATGGACATTAAATTATTATGTAAAGAAACAATATCTGTGTATAGGAAAGAAGATTTATTTTGTGCATAACGAATGTTTACAATTCCATCAATGACTTTATCAAGTATTTGAAAATAGCGCTGTTGCTCATCCATATCCTCTTCATCAATCAATATATCTAAACACTGAATTAGCTTATTTAATTTCTTAATATCCGCCTTAGCCCCAAATCGATAATCTAAAAAAGGAAGTGCATCAATCGTTACATTTTGCTTCCTTTTGATTACATCTTCTAATGCCTTTTGTTTCTCTTTCTCTGTTAGATGCATAGAATAAAGTCTAAATTGGGGAAGATGACACATGATTGACTCATTTCTCGCCAAATTTGGAAATCTTTCTAAATCCTGTTTCGTAATTTGATAGTTTTGTAAAGCTTCTTTTATTACCATTGGATGTATGGGACAAGAAGCACCTAGGTAAACAATCAGTTTAGGATTCTTCTTTATTACAGGTTCCATAATACATGGATATTTCGTTAAATCTGGATTTTCAATCAAATCCATTTCACTAGCTATATACCCACGCTTACTCGCCTCTACTACATAGGTACTACTTAAATGTTCTTTATCAAAAATACGAATCATTGATGGATCACTTTCAAAAGCCCTTATTAACAATTGATTAAACTTTTTTAAATGTGGATAAGAATAGAAATGTTCTTTTTTAGGAACAAATCCATTTCTTATGGCTGTAGTCACATTGTCTAAAGATAAGTTAGGAATTTGCAAAATAACATTGGGATGATTCTCTATTCCCTTCCTAACAAATCCCTCATTCTGCGCAAATGAGGGACATCTTAGAAAATCTTCTTCATCGGGCACATAGCCAGATTCGGCTAATAAAGATACGATTCTATGCGTAATTTGAGAATCCTTCATTTTTTTTACTAACGTTGGATTTTCACGAATCATACTTTCACACATTTTTTTATTTTCTAAAAGCATTGGATACTTTTCAAGATCTTCTTCTTTTATTTTTACATTTCCAGAAGCTAGTTTATCAATACATTCCTGAGAAAATGCCTCTGCATCAAAATTTCTAAACACTTCTATATCCTTATCTAGCATACAACTTAAAACTTCACTATTCTGTTTTAATACATCATTTTTATGAGTACTAAAGTAATCACTTGGAATTTCTACCCTTTTCCTTATGGAAAGAAAATCTTCTACAGAAAGATCTCCAAAATGATCGAAAACATACTTATTCAAAACAGTTTTAGGCGCTAATAAAAATAGTCGATTCATATTCCATCAGTCCCTACCTCGCTCTACATTATATCAAATAGAATCATTTCTGTAAACGAATGATTTTATACTTATAATTATCATTTTAATCTTTCTTCTACATTTTATACATAAATGTTCAAAAATATAGTCTTTTTGTTCAAAACTTTTTCTATTTTATCTTTTAAAGCTTATTAAAATATAGTTTTGAACATATATGTTCAAAACTATTCCCCTTCAAGAACGAATTGCGTTGTTACATAAAATATGTTATATATAAAGAGGTGATTTTATGAGAAAAAGAATTTTTTATGGATGTATAGTTGTTATAATTATAATTCTAAATGTTTATTTTGTCATTTTACTAAAAAGAGGCATTATTTTAACTAAAGAAAATCCTATCATACAAGAACTCTATCAAAAGAGTCATCCTAGTCAAGAGGCTTCTGTTTTAAAAGAACTTTATCAGGAAGATGGTTTTACAAATAAATATATTTTAGCAGTTGGAATGAAGGAATACTTAAAACAAAACAAAAAGGAAACTATTTCAGAAGAAGAAATAGAACAAACGATTCAATCCCTTTTTAAAGACACATCTTTTTCCCATGAAAGCTTTTATTTAATGGCAGACAATATTTGTGGATTTCATTATGATAAAGAAAAGCATGTTTATGAATCCTTATCAAATTGTGAAGAAAATAAAAAAGAGAGTTATGAACAAGAAATTACTTCTTTAAATAAACTTGGTAACAAAATTTTTATTCGAGAAAAGGTTCTTTTCCTTATAAAAGAGGAAGATATCTCTATATATGCTTCTTCTAATAAAAAAGAATTACTTGGTAAAGTAAAACAAGAAAATTACCATAAAGAAGACTATATGGATAAGGCGATTACCTATGAATTTGTCTTTACATTAATGAATGGAAACTATGTACTAACCGATCTACATAGAATAAAAGAATAAATTTCTCCTTTTGTTTCATAAAAGAAAAAGAAAGAAATATAGTATAACTAGGTGATATGATGAATAAAAAATGGACTCTCTATCTAACGATTATTGTAATTCTTCTTTTAATCGTTGGCCTATTTCGATTATTTAAAAAAGAAAACAAGGAAAAAACGAATACAATGGAAGCTACTGTTTTAACAGTTCAAAACGAAAATATAACTCTATTGGATCAACAAAATAGCATTTACACGATACATTTTTCAAGTGAAGATATTCGATCAGGTGATCTTTTAACTATTGAATATGCAGGTATATTGGACCCTACAAAAAGAAACCAAACGATTGAAGTCATTCACTATGCGGAAAAAAAGATAGAAACAGATAAAAATGGTATTCCTGTAAATTGGAAAGATGATGGCATATTTAGTAAGTATTATGTTATGGCCTTTAATAAACTAAAAGAACTATCTCTTGAAGAAAAGATAGGACAATTACTTCTTGTACGTTATACAGATGATGCTATCAATATTTTAAAAAAGTATCCAGTAAGTGGCTTTGTATTCTATGAAAAAGATTTTAAAGATAAAAGTAAAAAACAAGTTCAAGAGATGACTAAAACTATACAAAAAAATTCTAAAATTCCTCTTTTAACGGCTGTAGATGAAGAAGGTGGAAAAGTCACTCGAGTAAGTAGTAATCCAAATTTAGTAAAAGAAAAGTTTAAATCCTCAAAAGAACTTTACGATTTAGGAGGATTTGAAGCAATTAAAAAAGATACAAAAGAAAAAAGTAATCTTTTAAAAGATCTAGGACTAAACCTTAATTTAGCTCCTGTCATTGATGTTTCGACAGATGTAAATGCTTACATCTATCCACGAACTTTAGGAAAAGGAACAGACTTAACAAGTACGTATGCGAAAACAGTCATTGAAAGTAGTAAAGACACTGGTGTTTCTTATACATTAAAACATTTCCCTGGTTATGGAAACAATCCAGATACACATACAAGTAGTGCTGTAGATACAAGAACATATGATGAAATTTTAAAAAATGACATCCCACCTTTTGAGGCAGGTATCAAAGCAGGAGCTGAGGCAGTTTTAGTCAGTCACAACATTGTAAACAGTATGGATGCAAATAATCCCGCTTCTTTATCTGCAAATGTTCACAATGTCCTTAGAAATGATTTAAAATTTACAGGTGTAATCATTACCGATGATATTGCTATGTCAGCATTAGATAAAATAAACAATGTAACATTACAAGCTTTACTAGCTGGAAATGATCTAATTATCACGACTGATTACCAAACCTCATTTAATGAATTAAAAACAAATGTTCAAAATAATACCATTGATGAAAGCATTATTGATCAACATGTACTTCGAATATTAGCTTGGAAGTATTATAAGGAAATGGCACAAATGAAGTAGATTCATAGACTTAGAAAAATAAACTTCTTTCTAAGTCTTTTTTCATAAATAACCCTTTTTTCTTTTCTATATCCCTTATACTTTTATTGATAAAAGTATACTATATTTTAAAGCTCGAATATGATGTCTATACCATTAACTTGATATTTTAGCATAAAGATATCCTTTTCCTTTAGGATTTGATGTGCTTATTGTAATTTTATTACTTGTTGCCTTCACTAAAGCGACAATACTTCTAAGTTGTATAGTATTCCCATTAATATTATATTTTTGTCCGTTTGTACGTTCCACCAATAAAACATCACAACCAGAAAATGAATCATTACTTACATTATTGGTTGTTGCTCCTTTATATAAAAGATAGTATGCCCCAACCTCAGCAGAAATCTCCTTTGTTATACTATCAGAGAAATCGCCCGAATCTATAAAAGTTGCTGAAACAATACTAGGTGGACAGGTTGAGGCTGTCACTTTTCCAGAACCATTATGGTATCCTGCTGGTATTGTATAGGTTCCTCCCGGACTTATTGTTTCACTTACTGCTCCCTTATTTGTCATAGAACCTGTAATCTTATTTCCATTCACATATG
>CATOJL010000061.1 GCA_951800155.1 uncultured Bacilli bacterium
ATAAAAGTACTTATTTAAAACAGGAAAGAGAAATGAATGGTATATTCTATGTTCAAAAATTAATTATCCAAAATAAAAAGTAGAGTTTCTTCTACTTTTTCTCAATTAAACTTGCTGGCATTTCTGGATTGATTTACTTTAGATATTCGAAACTTTTCTTTACAAATGGACATATATCGTTTACTTATAAATACAGAAGTGGTATAATGTCCTAGGAATATTTAGTTAGTTTAGGTGCTATACCCTTTACCATTTTAAGGCGAAGGGAGGTGAAATTATGAGAAAAATAGAGAAATTTCTTTGTTCGATCATAATACTCCTTATTATTGTGATTTTAATCATTTTAATAAAAATAGTACCAACTGCGTAAGTCGGTACTAAATCAAAGAAATATGGGATAGTACCTAGCTCATCAAAACTAGATATTCCCTTTTTTATTGTATGAAGTTTCCTTCATCTATATACATTATACTATTTTTTTTGATTTGATGCAAGGTGTAGATTGCAGATTTGTTATTCATTAAAATATTACCGAATATATAGTCTAGAATAATTTGCATCATTTAGGTGTGCAATTCGTAGTAATTGTTTACATTATTATAATATCTAAAAATAGGGGGCCTTGGAGAAATTAAACACAGAGCAGATAACAAAGATAGATTGGCGAAAAGGAATTATTTACTTTAGAACGGGAGATGGAATAGATTATCTGGCTCGTGATAAAAAGAAGGAGTTAAAGATGTATGTTAGAAATAGGTAGTACGTTTTTATCATTTATGATAGGTTATATAGCAGATTGTATATTATTTAAAAAGGTTGTTGGAATTTCTAAAAAAATATTGAATCTAAAGAATGTAATTTTAATTATATTCATTAGTATTATTTCTTGTTTTATTGATATGAATTATAGTAGTTTGCCAAGATTCGTTTTTGCGGATATTTTAATTTGCTTATTGTATAAATTAATATTTGATAAGTCTATGACAAAGTCAATATTATTTGCAATTGAAGTTATTGTTGTTTCAAACATGGCTGAATTCATATTTGCTTTAGTTTTTATAGTAGGTTTAAAAATGGATGCAATGATTTTTACTGATGGATTATTAGGAAATGTGTTTGGAAATTTATTTATTACCATTTTATACAGTTGCTTGTTATTGATCAAACCTATTAAATGGATTGTTCAAAGGAGTATTAATTTTTTCAATGAGAGTGCAAAGACAGAAACAGTAATTTTGTTAATACTTACAATGTTTTTACTTACAGGACTTACTTATCCAATAATAGTAGTATCATCTTTGAGAGAGAAAATTACATATAGTTTGATTTTTATAGCATTTGTATATTTTATAGGGAATTTCTTTTACCAACGTTCCAAGAATGGGGAGTTGAAAAAGTCATATGATTATTTATTGGATTATGTAAAAGAATATGAAAAAGCATTAGAAGAGAAGAGTAAGGCACAACATGAGTATAAAAATCAATTATCAGTTATACGAGGTATGGCAAATAAGGATAATAAAAAATTACATAAATATATAGATGATATGTTAGAAGTAGAAGAGAATAAGGAAGCACATATTTTAAATAGTTTAAAACCATTACCAACAGGAGGACTAAAAGGATTAATCTATTATAAAACAGCAAGTATGCTTAAGAAAAATATGGAAGTGCATGTAAATGTAGATAGTGCACTAGAAAATGGGAAGTATTGGGATTTATGTGAGAAGAACTTGCATAATATTAGTACAATAGTAGGAGTATATTTGGATAATGCAATAGAGGCAGCAGAGAAGGCAGAAAAGAAGTTTGTTATTATTGATATAGATGCCGATGAGGGAAATATAATATTTAGTTTTTCAAACACATATGAAGGACATATAGAAGTAGGAAAGATGGACAAGCAGGGATATTCAACGAAAGGGAAATCAAGAGGATATGGCTTATCGCTTGTACAGGATATTTTAAATAAAAGTACTTATTTAAAACAGGAAAGAGAAATGAATGGTATATTCTATGTTCAAAAATTAATTATCCAAAATAAAAAGTAGAGTTTCTTCTACTTTTTCTCAATTAAACTTGCTGGCATTTCTGGTTCATCAATCCATCCATGGATACAACCTGAATCACTGCTAGCTCCAAAAGTGGAGATCATAAGTAAAGTTTTTGCGATAAATGACATTTTCTTCCCTCCCATTCTTTCTTATATTGTAGATGGTGATTAATTAGAGATTATAACGCATTACATAATTTTTGTAATTGTTATATGGTAAGTGAAATAGACGATATGTAAGTGGCAAAATCATAATTGTTTCTACGCATATGCTAAATAGTATTAAATTAGAAATAGTACTATTGGAAATTAGGATGGAACAGATTGTAAAAGAAATACATAGTATTGTAGATATAATTTTTTGCTTTTGTCGTTTCTCCTTATAGATAATTGGTGCTTTTTTTGTATCTGCTGGAGCATAAGTGAGAAACAATATAGTAGATATGATACCTAGTATTATTTTCATTTGCACAGGAATTACTATATTCTTTGCTAAAAAAGGGAGTGTTAAAAAAATCATAGAAGAAGAACATAAACAAATCCAACTTTTTGTAGCATGTAATCCACAAGCATATTTTCTTAAAAGGTTAAAGAAAATAAATAAAATGAGCAATTCCATTCCAATTCCTAAAATGAATGCTATAGGAAAAATAATGCATGATTTTGTAACCGTTAAATAAAAACCTTCTAATCCATATCGATATTCATCTAATTCGACATCTGTTAGATTTGGATATTGTTTTTTTAAAATACCCAAGGTTTTTTTTAAATAGTATTGTTTCACTTTTCTATCACCGTACCCATGATAACAAATAAAAATTCTAAAGCAAGAAAAGTTTTCTTTGATGCGAAAGTTTTTCTTGTATCGCTCCTCTTTAGATGTATTTTAAAAAAAGTTACATTTCAAGTATAGAAAATAACATTTCGTGCAACTACTATTGTAGTCTATCTTTAAAACTGGTAAAATTTGATATGTTTCCGCAGACAATATGGAAACAAAAGGGAGTGGCTTATAGGGATACAAGATTTGTCGGAATTTGAGTGTTATATTTTGTTGAGTTTATAAGGTTACTAATGTATATTTAAAGTGTAAGCAATTTTACTAGAAGGGAGATTTATGAAAAATGATAAAGGGCAAGGTAAAATGGTTTAATAATGAGAAGGGATACGGGTTTATAGAGTATAGTGATCGTGAGGATATATTCGTTCACTATTCCTCTATATTATCAGAGGGTTATAAAACATTAGTTGAAGGACAATATGTAGAATTTGAGCTAGTAAGAACAGATAAAGGATTACAAGCAAAGAATGTGATTGAGATTAAAGCTACTTTAGTATAAGGTAGTTTTTTTCTTTGAAAATTTCCTTTTTTATGTTATACTAAATTTAGAAAGGATGATCTTATGAAAATAAATGCTCGTGGTAGCAAATTAGAAGTTACCGATGCGATAAGAGATTATATCAATAAAAAAGTCGCAAAGCTTGATAAGTATTTCGAAAATCCTGATGAATTTACTGCCAATGTTTTGATTAAGACCATTGGAAATAGTCAAACCGTGGAGGTGACAATTCCAATTAGAAAGGTTATTTTAAGAGCTGAGGAAAGTAGCGAAGATTTATATAAGTCTATTGATTTAGTGAGTGAAAAATTAGAACGTCAAATTCGAAAAAATAAGACACGAATTTTGAATAAAAAAGGGCAAGAACCAATATTTATGTTTATGTCATCTGATGATGAAAAAATAGAAGAAGAAGTAGGGGTAATAAAGAAAAGAAAACAAGTTGATATGAAACCAATGAGTGAAGAAGAGGCTATTCTTCAACTTAATTTAATAGGTCATGATTTCTTCCTATTTGAGGATATGGACACAAATAGACCAACAGTTGTTTATAGAAGAAAAGATGGAAATTATGGAGTTATAGAAATGAAATAAAAAGTGATTTGTTCACTTTTTTTGTTTATCTGTTCGGAATGTCTATGTTTTTTGAACTTTTTTTGATAAAATATAGATGGGAAAGGTTGATGTTCATGAAATTTTTAAAAAGAATTTTTGATACAGAATATAAAGAATTAGAGAAATTTAAAAAAGTAGCACAAGATATTATTGCTTTAGATGAAGAATATACAAAATTGACAGATGAAGAATTGAAAGAAAAAACAACAGAGTTTAAAGAAAGGCTTGAGGGAGGAGAAACACTAGAAGATATTAAAGTAGAAGCTTTCGCAACTGTTCGTGAAGCTGCTTACCGTGTGATGGGAGAAAAACCTTATTTTGTTCAAATTGTGGGTGGACTTGCGATTCATGAAGGAAATATTGCTGAGATGCGTACAGGTGAAGGTAAAACTTTGACTTCAACACTACCAGCTTATTTAAATGCCTTAACTGGTGAGGGAGTACATATTATTACAGTTAACGAGTATTTAGCAGAAAGAGATGCCGAATGGATGGGACAAATTTATCGTTTCTTAGGTTTAACTGTAGGTATTAATTATCGTGAGCTTACGCCAAGTGAAAAAAAGCAAGTTTATTCTTGTGATATCACTTATACAACGAACAATGAGGTAGGATTTGACTATTTACGTGATAATATGGTGGTGAAGGCACAGGATAGGGTGCAAAGACCACTTAATTTTGCTATTATTGATGAGGTAGATTCCATTTTAATTGATGAGGCAAGAACACCATTAATTATATCTGGTGGGCGAATGGATTCTGCCAACTTATATATGGATACAGATAAGTTTGTAAAGTCATTAAAGGAAAACAACGGGTATATTTATGATGAAAAAACGAAGGCCGTTACTTTAGATAATGAGGGAATGAAATTAGGAGAAAAATATTTTAAGGTGGATAATTTGTATGACATTAGTAATACGAATCTTGTCCATTTTATTACACAGGCATTAAAGGCAAATTATGCAATGAAATGTGATGTTGATTATGTTGTTAAAGAGGGAAGAGTGATTATTGTAGATCCTTTTACGGGTCGTTTAATGGAAGGACGTACTTTCTCAGATGGATTACATCAAGCTATTGAGGCAAAAGAAGGTGTGGAAATTCAAAGAGAAATGAAAACGTTAGCAACTATTACTTTCCAAAATTTGTTTAGAATGTATAAAAAACTTTCTGGTATGACAGGTACAGCAAAAACAGAAGAAGAAGAATTTAGAGATATTTATAATATGTATGTTATTCAAATTCCTACAAATAGACCAGTGGCAAGAGTAGACTATGGTGATTTAATTTTTACAACAAAAAAGGGAAAATATAAAGCAATTGTAAGTGAAATTAAAGAGCGTCATGCTACAGGACAACCAGTTTTAGTAGGAACCATTGCAGTAGAAACAAGTGAACTATTAAGTTCTATGTTAAAAAAAGAAGGAATTAAACATGAGGTATTAAATGCAAAGAATCATGCTCGTGAAGCAGAGATCATTGCTCATGCAGGTGAAAAAGGTGCAGTAACAATTGCAACAAACATGGCTGGTCGTGGGACAGATATTAAGATTAGTGAAGAGGTAAAAGAACTTGGAGGTTTATTTGTCATTGGAACGGAACGTCATGAATCAAGACGTATTGATAACCAGTTGCGTGGGCGATCTGGTCGTCAAGGGGATCCAGGAGCGTCTCAGTTTTGTGTATCGTTTGAAGATGAATTAATGGTACGTTTTGGTGGAGAGCGTGCAAAAGCTGCTCTGGCTCGTGTAGGAGCAGATGAAGATATGTCCCTTCGTCTTGGTTTTGTATCTAGATCAGTTGAATCTGCGCAAAAAAGAATTGAGGGAAACAACTTTGATTCTAGAAAGAATTTATTACAATACGATGATGTAATTAATAAACAAAGAGAGTATATCTATGAAAGAAGAAATGAAATTTTAGATTCTGAGTCAATTCATGATATTGTTTTAGAAACTTTTAAGAACTTTATTTCTAGTTTTGTGCAAGATCATATAGCACCTGAGGATCGCTTAACGGAAGAGGATTTAAAAGAGATTTTAGAATATACAAATGAGCATTTATTGAAGAAGAAAATGACATTGGAAGAGATGAATGACAACATTGATGAATTGATTATTTCTATTTATGATAGAACTGTTAAAGAATATGAAGAGAAATTAAGTGTATTGCCTGATGAAATAACAAATGAATTTGAAAAAGCAATTATGCTTCGAGTAATAGATACTAGATGGACGAATCATATTAGTACGATGTCTAATTTAAGAGAAGGTATTGGTTTACGTGGATATACAGAAAATCCGCTTAGAGCATATACAGTAGAAGGCTATGAACTTTATGAGCAATTATTAGATGCAATTGATAATGAAGTGACCCTATTCTTAATTAATGCACAGATAAGACAAAATGTAGAAAGAGAACAAGTTATTAAAGGTGAGGCCGTAAATGATCAAACTAAATTAAATAAGAAAGGTCCAAAAAAAGTAAATAAAGTAGGTAGAAATGATTTATGTCCTTGTGGCTCAGGTAAGAAATATAAAAATTGTTGTGGTAAATAGTCTTTAAACCCTTTATTTATAAGGGTTTAAAAAATAATAAAAATTTTAAAAAGACTATAAATCACATAAAAATTATAAAAAATACCTCATTTTGTCCTCGTTTTAAAAAAAATGAGGACAGAAACCTCAAAAATCCCTTTAAAATCAAGGGTTTATGAATGAGGACAAAAATGAGGTATAAATTTATAGATGTCAACATTTCCTAATTGTTGGCATTTTTTAGTCTTTACAGATAACTTTGTAAGATGTTGAAGTTATGGTAAAAGTACAAATAAAAAAAAGAGGGAAGTATTATCAATATACGTTTGAAATAGCTCCCCAAGACGGAAAAAGAAAGTGGATAACAAAGTCTGGTTTTAAAACAAAACCAGAAGCAGAAAGAGAAGGGTTGAAAGCACTTAATGAGTATTTAGAAACAGGTCATAGTTTTAAACCTTCAGAAATTTCATATAGTGATTATTTAGATTATTGGATGGAAGAGTATTGTTATATAAATCTAAAGCATAGAACCATTGAAACTTATAAGTATATTATTAAAAATCATTTAAAACCTCGATTAGGAATGTATAGAATATCACAAATTACAACAGCAACAATACAAGAAGCAATAAATGATATATATGTCGAAAGAGGTTTTGCAAAAAGTTATATGAAGAGTATACTTAAAGTTATAAAATCTTCTTTTGATTATGCAGCAGAAATAGTAAATTTTATAAAATATGATCCTTCCATAAAGGTTAAAGTTCCAAAGTATGATGAGCCAGATGGAGATCCAGTACATATTTTTACTAAGGAAGAAATAGACTTAATATTTAATAGTGTTAAGAATAATCATTGTGTTTATTATGCGTTTTTAACTGCATATCATACTGGGCTTCGTATATCTGAAGTATTTGGACTAACATGGGAAGATATAGATTTAGAAAATAAAAAAATCCACGTTAGAAGAAATATTGTTAAAAAAAATCAGGCAGGTGGTACTAAAAAAAGGCATATAAGTGGAAATTCTACTACAGTATGGTATTATGGTACATGTAAAACAGCTAATAGTTATAGAACAATAGATATAGGAGATACACTTGTAGCTGCATTAAAAAAATATAAAGAAGAGCAAGAAATATTTAAGGAAATGTATGGAGATATGTATATGAAACATTATAAGAAAATAGTAGAAAATCCATATACTAAGAAACCAGAGACAAAAATAGTTAATGCCTATGCTGAAATTGATGTTGCATTACCAGAAGCACACTTGGTATTTTTAAAAGATAATGGTATATTTGAAGGAACAGATAGTTGTAAACACGCATTTAAAGTAATTCACTATCAATTAGGAATACAAGGTAGATTTCACGATTTTAGAGATACTCACGCAACAAGGCTGATTGAAGCAGGTGCAGATATAAAAGCAGTATCAAAAAGATTAGGACATAGTACAGTAGAATTTACTTATAATATTTATGTAAGAGTTACTACTAAGATGGAAGAAGAAATAGTAAATAAATTTGAAGAATATTTAGCAGCATAATTATAAAATAGAAAAGGAGAAAGGT
>CATOJL010000062.1 GCA_951800155.1 uncultured Bacilli bacterium
TTTTTTTAAATTCTTCATCATATGTTTTATGCTCTTTTTTCATAGACACTTTTCCTCCTTATTTTTAGGTATACCTAGTATACCATCACTAAAGTTTTTCGTGTCTATATATCTATCCTAACACCAATATAAGAAGTGTCTTATGGATGAAGTTTTCTTTCTTCTCATTTTATTGTTCGTAAAAAGTAAAATTTTTTCATATAACCTGTTTTGTTCTTTATAGTATACATTTAGTTTCTTCCCTTGTACCAATATAAATGCAAGAAGAGAATCAAAAAAGACATATTGCTATTTTTTCAATATGTCTGGAATAGGGGATATGGTTTTCTTTAAAAGATAGAGCGGATGATTGACAACGAGTTCTAAATCTCCCATATATTCAACAGCATAAGCATTAAAATTGAGTTTAAATTGATTTAATCCAGCATATTTATTCTCTTTTAATGTGACTTGGGCAATGCCTCCTAAGTGTAAGGTCTTATATCCTTCATTTGCGTATTTCTCACATAATTTCCAAATAAGTAAATGTTTCGCATTCAAAGATTTATATTTTGGATTATAGCCATCCATAAAAAGAGTGACTTCTTTTTTATTCTTTATCACAAAAACAGAGGAAGTAATAATACCATTTGGATTGTTTTGAAGAAGTTCTGTTGCTTCTATTAAATCTTGTTTTTTTGTTTCTAATATTTTGTCTTGCTTTATTTTCTCACCAATCCACTTTTCACGATGTTCTTTATCCGTATTAATTTTATTTAAAATAAGCAAGTAATTTGTATTTGCTTTTTGATATTCTTCTTGCATATATTTTAAATAAGCAACAGTATCTAATTTTGTATAGAAAAATGCAGCCTTATTTTTTCTATTAAAATATTTATAAGCATTTTTAAAATACACTAAATCCCTTGGGTATTTATTTTGGGTATGCATGTATAAATAATCTAGTTCTCTTTCTGTTCCCATATGTACTTTTATACCTATTTTCGCAGCAGTTCTAATTTTTGTTCGATATTCTTTTTTGATATTTTTGAAGATTTCATAGTAGGGTTTATTTAAGTCAATCATGGCGACAAATCGTGGTTTCATTGCTTCAAAATAAGCATTGTAACCTAAATGTTTATATCTTAGCTTTTTTAGATTTTTAAATATAGAATCATAAGCTTCATTTTTGAAAAATTCTCCCTTTTTCATATCATAAGTATTTTTAATGCATAAAGGGTTTAGTCGAATCGACATAATGCCACGATTATTCAAGTATTGCTTTGTTAATTTAGTAAAAATTTTTAAAAGAGAGGGATTTGTATAATCAATTAGAAATCCCCGTGGAGCATAAGCTATTTTATATTTCGTTCCTTTTTCGATTAAAAAGACAGAAGCAGCAATCACTTTCTCCTTTTCTTTTAATCCAAGTAGAATACTATCAAATCCTTCTGTATTCATAAGAAGTGCATATTCTACTGTTTGATAAATAGAAGATAGAGGATATGTATCAATAAACATTTGAAATTCATCATTGGTAAGTTCTGAAATTTTCATATAAAGTCATCCTTTCTTTTCAATAAAGATCGTATAAAAGAGGCAAATTACCTATCAAAGTATTATAACATAAACAGGGAAAAATATATAGTTTTTCCTTAACAAAAAGAAAAATATTTGGTACAATAAAAGGGGTGTTATTATGTTTGAAAAGAAAAAAATTTTTGTCTTTGGAATGGCAAGAAGTGGATATGAAATATCGAAAGTATTATTAAAAAAAGGGTGTATGGTTTTAACTGTAGATGCGAAAGAACAAAAAAGGGAACATGTTTTGGAGATAGGAAGTCTTGGAGGAGAAGTGATTATTACAGAAAATCCAAGTTCTTATTTAGATGATACATTTGACTATATGGTTAAGAATCCGGGAATTAAATACGATCATCCTTGTGTTTTAAAAGCAAAAGAATTAGGGATTCCTATAGTCAATGAAGTAGAAGTGAGTTACCATATGCTTCCTGAAGTATTTCTTATAGCTGTGACAGGAAGTAATGGAAAAACGACAACGACAACACTGATTCATGAGATATTAAAAGAAGCTTTGGTTCCTGTTCATTTAGGAGGAAATATAGGACTTCCAGTAGCAAGTATTCTTGAAAATATTAAAAAAGGAGAGGTTCTTCTTTTAGAAATATCAGATCATCAACTATGTGACATGTACGATTTTAAAACGAACATCAGTGTGTTTACAAATGTCAGTCCAACGCATTTGGATTTTCATGATTCCTATGAAACATACAAAAAAATGAAAATGCGTATTTTTAATCACCATACAAAAGCAGATATTGCTATTTTAAATGGAGAAAATGAAGAAATGTTGGAACTTACAAAGGAAATTCCCTCTTCTAAAAAATATTTTGGTATGGATAAAACAAAAGATATTTATTTAGAAAATGATGAAATTGTTTGTCCCAATTATTTGACTTTAAATACAAAGGAATGTATTTTGACAGGGAAGCATAATTATGAAAATATGATGGCTGCTATTTTAGTTTGTAAAAGTATGCAGATTGATGCAAAAGTCGTTTCAAAAGTTTTAAAGGAATTTAAAGGTGTTTCTCATCGTTTAGAGTTTGTATGTGAAAAAAATGGAGTTTCTATTTTTAATGATTCAAAATCAACGAATAATGTAGCAACGATTACTGCTTTAAAAGCATTTGAAAACCCAGTCCTTTTATTGTTAGGAGGACTGGATCGAGGGCAAAATTATGAGGAATTACTTCCTTTTATGAAAAAGGTAAAAAAGGTATATTGTTTTGGAGAAACAAAAGAAAAAATAAGTAATTTTTGTTTAGAAAATCAGATAGAATGCGGTGTTTATGAAACTTTAAAAAAAGCAACACTTGCCGCTTTAAAAGAGGCGAAGGAGAAAGATACCTTGTTATTATCTCCTGCCCATGCATCGTGGGATCAATATGCTTGTTTTGAAGATCGTGGGGATGAGTTTAAGAAAATTGTTACCGATTAAAATCCAAGTTTTTTCTTTTTCTGCTTTATAAGGCTTCTTCTTTGCATTTACAAAGGTAGAGGAAAATGGTAAAATGAGTACATAAGATAGGAGGATGAAGGTTTATGAAAATTGAAAATATAAGAGGAAGAGAAGTATTAGATTCTAGAGGAAATCCAACAGTAGAAGTGGATGTCCTTTTAGAAAACGGAGTTATGGGACGTGCCATTGTTCCATCGGGTGCATCTACTGGAGAAAGAGAAGCATTAGAATTACGTGATGGTGGAGAAAGATACATGGGAAAAGGGGTTTTAAAAGCAGTTTCTCATGTGAATGGGCCACTACGCGATGCTATTGTTGGTATGGATGTATTTGATCAAGAAGCCATTGATAAAAAGATGATCGCTTTGGATGGAACAGATGCAAAATCTACTTATGGAGCAAATGCGATTTTAGGCATTTCGATGGCTGTTTTAAAAGCGGCTGCTTTAGCCAAAGGACTTCCCCTTTATCAATATGTAGGAGAGGGAAGAACACTTCCATATCCTATGATGAATATCATTAATGGGGGAGCCCATGCGGATAATAAATTAGATTTTCAAGAATTTATGATTATTCCACAGGCAAATACATTAAAAGAAAGAGTACAAATTGGTGCAGAAGTATTTCATACACTAAAGAAAGTTTTAAATGAGAAAGGTCTGGCAACAGCGGTAGGGGATGAAGGCGGTTTTGCCCCAGACTTAAAAAGCAATGAAGAAGGATTTGAATTGATTGTAGAAGCAATTCAAAAAGCAGGTTATGTACCAGGAGTGGATGTTTGTTTAGGAATAGATGTGGCAGCTTCTGAATTCTTTGATAAGAGTCTTGGTAAATATAAGTTTCATTGGTCAACAGGAGAGGAATTTACGACTGATGAACTCATTGATTTTTATGAAGAATTAGTTTCTAAATATCCGATTATCTCTATAGAAGATCCTGTAGATGAAAATGATTGGGAAGGATTTACAAAAGTAACAGAACGTTTAGGAGATAAAGTGCAACTCGTAGGGGATGATTTATTTGTTACGAATCAAAAATACTTACAAATGGGTATTGATAAAAAGGCGGGAAATGCCATTTTACTAAAAGTAAACCAAATTGGAACAATTACAGAAACTTTAGAAACAATTGCCTTGGCTAAAAAAGCAGGATATAAAACTGTTTTATCTCATCGTAGTGGTGAAACAGAAGATACAACGATTGCTGATTTAGTTGTAGGATTGGATTTAGGACAAATTAAGACAGGTTCTATGTCAAGAACGGACCGTGTTTGTAAATATAACCAATTAATCCGTATTGAAGAAGAGATTGAAAATAGTTAGTTTAAAAAATCGCAGAGATGCGGTTTTTTGTTGAATTGATTAAAATTTGATGTGCATCACTCTCTTTATATGTTTATTATAAAAAATAAGCTAAAACCTTGTTTGGAAAAATTTTTAATGGTACAATAAATTTCATTAAGAGAAAGGGATGAATGTATGAGTTCTTTAATAGAAGAATTAAGAAAAAGAAATACTATGACAGCAAAACAAAAGCAAGAAATAGCATGTTCAGAGAAAAACAGTACAGGTTTAAAAGCATTACAGAAAATGAGTAATAATCTAATGAAAAAGAGTAAAGAAGATTTTGAACAACAACTAAATACGATTGGAAGCAAGATTATTAAGGAAACTTCAAAAGTATATCATGAACAAAAAATAGAAGTTTTATTTTTAATTGATAAAAGCGGTTCATGTAGAGGAACAGAGATGGCAACGTGCAAATCATATGACCATTTAATTGCACAAGAAAAAAAGGAAAATTTTCCAACCATTGTAACAAATGTGCTTTTTGCTGGTGAACAACAGGAAGTTGCATTTAGAAAGAATATAGGACAGGTAGACCCTTTAAAATATCGTGCAAATGGAGATTCTACTGCAATCTATGATACAATATGTACCTATATTAACAAAATCATGAATGCGCAGTTGAATGATGAAAACAAACCTAAAAAGACTATTGTCGCTATTATGACTGATGGACTTGATAATGCTAGTGTACATTTTACAGAAAGTGACACATATAAATTAGTAGAGATGGCTAAAAAAAGAGGATGGGAATTTATTTTTTTAGGAGCTATGGAAAATGCATATCAGGTGGGAGTCTCTTTAGGAATGCATCCAGATCATATTGCTCAAATTGATATGTCTGATGAGGGAATGGTTGCCAATTTTCAGGCAATTGAAGAAGCTATTCAATCGGTTAGAAAAAGTGGTAAAATTGATTCTTCATGGAAAAGGGGTATACAAGATTTATCCTTGGAAGATAAGGATCAGGCTAAAAGACTAAGATTGGATGTGAAATAAAATGAGTGATTGGGAAAATCATTGGGTAGATTATTATAAAATATTGGAAGTGAGCCGAAATGCTAATTTTAATCAAATTAAGAAAAAGTATCGTAAGTTAATGCGTAAGTACCATCCTGATAATTATAGGGGAGAAGATATTGCAAAAATGGCGCAACTTATTAATGAAGCATATGGGGTTTTATCTAATCCAGAAAAAAGGAAAGCGTATGATTTAGAATATAATAGGAGATTAGCCTCAGATACGAGTAACACTACATCTCAGTCTATGGAAGAAGATATGAAACATTATACAGAAGAAGAACAAAAATTCGCAAAAGCTGTAGCACTCAAAAGTATTGTGGAGAAAGAACTAGAAAAAGCAACCATAGTAATTGATGCAAAAAACGAAATTATATATAGTGCTTATGATGTAGGTGTGGATAAATTTGCTTATTACAAAAATGTAAAAGAATTTGTGACTATGGCAAATGAATATGATAAGGAATTATATGATTTATGTGACTTATGTTATAAGTATGAACTTTTTTCTGAAATAGAGGCAATTAATGAAGTCATTGTATTTTTAGAGGAGAACATTAAAGATATTCCGCTAAGCCCAAGAGAAGCAATAAGATTTATGGAGGAAGAGGCAAGGAAAGAAAATTTATTATCTATGTGTAAAAAGAAAACAGAAGAGGTAGAAGAAACAATTCAAGATATTGAAACGTTATTTCAAAATGTTCACTTGAGACAAATATCACATATAGAGTACAATCAATTTTCAGAAAAAGTTTTAATAAATGCCCAAGAAGTGATTTCAACAGGAAAACAACTTATACTTCTTTTAACAAAAAATCATTTAGAAAATACAGACTTAGAAACAATTCTAGGTAAGTTAGGGGCACTAGTAAAAACGTGGCCAGAAGATTATGAAGCGGCAAGTAAGGTAGGAAAATATATTCTTACAAAAACGAATTTAACTATTATTTTAAGCCAATATGAAGAGTATACAAAAAAGATGCAGAAGATTATTGGGGTTATAAAAAGACATCCTACGAATCATCATGTAGAATTATTGTATAACCATGCTAAAAAATTATCGAAAGAGATTACAAAAAAGTTACAAGAGGCTTTACAACAAAATCAGGTAGAGCAATCGATACAAGATATAGTAGATAAGGCATATTTGTTATCCGAAGAGGCAAAACAAATCTATACAGATGCAAATGAACAATCCAAAAAGGCAGATATAATCTACAGTACAAGAGAGAAATATACATATACAAATAAAGAGATAGAAGCTTTACTTAAAGAAGTTACAAGCCAATTTGATAAGGGAAAATCTTTAGAGCTACTTAAAGAAGCAGGTTATTATTTACATACATTAGAAGAAATAAATATATTGCATAATGATTGGATAAAGCAAATTCGACTTTTAAAATCTGATATGGAAAAAGTGAATCAATATGATGTAGAAATAGATAAAATGATGGAAACAATTCAAGAGATTATAGGAAATTACCAATCCATTATGGAGTTTGATGTGAGTACATTAAAAGAAAAGGATATGAATACTTCTTTTTTGGAATCACTTTTTGTATGGCTTGTTTTTACTTTATTAGAAGGAATTGCAGCAACTTTGTGTAACTTTGAAGAAGTATTACCTCTTCTTGCTATTTTAACAGGAGTAATTGTTGTTTCTTCAGACTATGACGCAAGAAGTTCTATAAACAACTATCAACAGAAGAAAGAAGAGTATTGTAAGAAATATATTGACTTAAAAGAAGGGAGAATATTATAGAAGTGATTCTAGAGATACGAAAGATAAAGAAGTAGAAGGTTATGAAGAGTGTCTATTTAAGATTGATTCAAATTTATCTAAAAACATTATAATTGAAGATTGTGGGATTATTTTGGGATTGATTGTAAAAGAAAGTATAAAGAATAAAAACTTTGATAAGGCATTAGTCGATTGGGATTGTTGCAAAAAGAGGAATTTTTGATTTAAAAATTAATAGTTGTATCATAAAACTTTAGAAATATTTTCCATTTATATTTACTTTTTTGTAAATGCGTGGTACGATAAATCTGTATTTCACACAGTGCAAATTTTATTCTTTTTATTTTTTTAAAATTTTTGATACAAAAAATCCTTTATAGATATATAACATTTTATTAAAAAAAGATGGTTGTATAGGAATAGAAAGTAAGAAAATTAGAGATAAAAAGTTATTGGGATTATTCTTATAATGTAAGAAAAATGAAATAAAAGACTACATTATATAGAAAACCGTGTAAGGACAAAGCAAGAAAAAACGAATACAGTAGATGAATCATAGAATAGATAAGGTCTTAGGTGTTGTACTTAAAAGTAAAAAATTACATTTTTTGAATTTTGTTCTATAAAATTGTTGTATGAAATGTGAAGCGAGGAGGATAGAAATGAAAACAGGAATTGTAAAATTTTTCAATAGTGAAAAAGGATATGGTTTTATTACTGTAGATGAAACAAATGAAAGTATATTCGTTCATTTTTCAGCTATTAATGGAACTGGATTTAAAACACTAGAAGAAGGACAGAAAGTATCTTTTGATGTTGAAAAAGATCCAAAAGATGAAACAAAATTTAGAGCAGTAAACGTAACTGTTTTATAAGTTTATTATTAAAATTGAGTAAAATCTCAATTTTTTTGTATAGAAAAATGTATCAATTTGTATAAAATTAGATAAAAATAGAAAGAGGTTTAGGTATTTGTTTACATG
>CATOJL010000063.1 GCA_951800155.1 uncultured Bacilli bacterium
CCTGTACACTAATAGCATGTGTACTAAGAAAAATCGTATACTTCTTTTTTAATGGAAATTTTTGGAAATTTTAAAGATAATCTTCCAACTCTATATTTGTAAAATCTTTGATGACTTCTACATTTTGAACAGCCTTTTCTAGAAAAGGTTCAAATGAAAATGTTTCTTCAATTTGTCTTACTTTTTCCATCATTGGATGAATGACTGGATGTTTGGGTAAAAAAATCGTACAACAATCTTCAAAAGGAAGAATACTTGTTTCATATGTTCCTATTTTATTGGCAAGAGCAATAATTTCTAATTTATCCATACAGGCAACAGGGCGAATGACAGGCATATGGGTGACGGCATTAATTACTTGCATACTTGCTAAAGTCTGGCTAGCAACTTGTCCTATACTTTCTCCATTTAAAATGATTTTTTCTTTATTTTTGATAGCAAGTTTCTCTGCAATACGATACATCATCCTCCGCATAATGGTAATAATATAACTATCAGGAACATTCTTATAAATTTCTTCTTGTAATTCTGTAAAAGGAACCACGAAAAGACGAATGTGAAAAGAATAGGTATTCAAAATACGCGTTAAAGCAATGACTTTATTTTTAGCTTCTATACTTGTATGTGGTGGTGAATCAAAATAAACACAATCGATCGAAACACCCCGTTTTAAAGCAAGATAACCAGCAACAGGAGAATCAATTCCTCCACTGAGCATTAAAAGTCCCTTTCCCTGTATTCCTACAGGATAACCACCAAGGCCTCTTATCTCATTTGTATAAAGATAAGTTCCTTCATGACGTATTTCAATATGAAGTAAAACATCTGGATGATGAACATCTACTTTTAAATCTGTATTTTTTAAAAGTATTCCACCCATTTCTTGATTAAATTCCATACTAGAAATAGGAAAAGTTTTATCAGCTCTTTTCGTTTCCACTTTAAATGTCTTATAATGATCCTTCTCTAATAACTCTAAAGCCTTTTCTTTGATTTCCTCTATATTAGTATTTACTTTATGGCATACCACTATACCATGAATCCCAAAGACCTTTCCTAATCTAGAAACTACTTCTTCTAAACTATTTTCTTCACAATAAATATACATGCGAACACGATCTTTTTGAATAGAAACTGTAAGTCCTTCTAACACTTTTTCTATGTTTTCTTGTAATAGACGAATAAAGACATTTCTATTTGCTTTTTTCGTTGTCAATTCTCCGTACTTTATCATAATCATCTTATTCATGTAATCACCTTATTCCTTTTTAAATTATAACAGAAATAGACGAGAAAAGAAATAGCAATAAAATTCTCCCACAGGACAAAATCATAAAAAAAAGTATTGACAGGCATTATTCCTTTTGGTATCAACGAATTATTAGCTATTACACAGAAAAAAACACATATTAATTTTGTAAAGTTATGTATAATTTTCAGCAAATTTTTGGCAATTACGATACTGAACTTATAAATTAAGAACAAAAAATAACATGCTATCAATATTTTAGTACAATAATCTGTACATTATAAACGCAATTTTGTACAAAATTTGTTTTTTTTCTTTCATCTTTGTCGATTATATTCGAATTTATATCCTATTAGGAGAACATTTTTTTCTTGTAATTTTCTCTTTATTTCCTTATTTTATATAGTTAAAATAAGGTACTTATAAATTTTTCATGTTTTTATCCTGAATTCTCCCATAATACATCCTCTCTTCTACATAAATTCTATATGTATCCAATCACCAAAATAAAATGAGCATATTCGATAAGATCATACAAAAGATACATGTTGATCATCTGTACTGCGATTTATCGGAATTCTAAGGAAACAATAAAAAAGGAAATTTTTAATATCTCCTTTTTTTATTTATTTTATAGCAAATGTTTTTCCATGAATCGTAATCGACGTTATGGATTCAACATCAATTAATTCATTTGCTTTTTGGTTTGGTGTCCCATAAGGAGATCGCATCGATTCCTCTTTCATTTGACACCATAAAGTAAGTATCTTTTTTGTTCCATCCTTATAAGTAACATATGTACTATCTTTCCCACTATCATTGTATACTTTATCTTTTAACAGTTCCATTTCTGTATCAGTGAATGCTTGAATGTCTTTGTTATAATTCATGGAAACAACAATAGAAAATGGTGATAAGCGAATGGCATCTACGGTCACAAGAATTCCCTTTTCATTTAATATTTCCACATTCTTATATTTTATTTCCTTTATATTTAAATCATTTTTTGTTAATGCAAAGGAAAGATCATAGGTCCCTTTATTTGTAAAAAGTCGTAAGGTCACCTCATCTGTATCTTTTTTATTTTTATTTACACTTATGTTTAAAAGGTATCCAGTCTTTTTTTCCGTTTCCTCTAATTTACTAACTCCTCTACTCATACATCCATAAACTGTGTTTTCCTTACAAGTAGGATATAGAGAAATCGTTCCATCTGAAAGTGTTTTTTTCTCAATCAAGCTCTCATCAAATGTCTTTCCAGAGGATAAGAAGAAATCCTCTACATAAATCGTATTTTCTTTTCCTACAATATCAATAAGAATATTTAATTCCTTTTCATTCATTATTGTTTGTGTAACTGTAATTTTTGCTTCTTTAAATTCTTTTTCCATTTGTACTTCTGATGGAGTAATCCCCAGATTTGTAAGTTCTTCATCTGTCTTACCAAATAATTCTTTAAATTTATCATCAAAATGACATATCTTTACTAAGGCAAAACAAGAACCTGATAGTACAATAAAAGCAAAGAAAAAGGTTGCTAATCTAGGGATAAACTTCTTATTTAGGGATTGTTCTTTCTCTGCTTCATGATTTAAAATTCTTCTAAGCATTTTATTCTTATCGTATTCACTGCATGCAATCTTATCAATCGTTTCTTTAAACTTACTCATTTTTTTCACCTTCTATCATATCTTTCAACATTTTCCTCCCCTTATGAAGATAAGAATAAATGGTATTTTCTTTACTATGTAACAATTTTGCAATTTCAATACAAGAATATCCTTCATAATAATGCATATAAATACTTGTTTTATATTTATCAGGTAAATTTAAAACTTTCTCTAATGTTTCATCTTTTTTTATTTCTTCTTTCACATCAAAATCCAATTCTTTATTTTTATTCCACCAGTGTTTTACTTTGTTTTTACAATAATTGTTCGTTGCAACGATAAACCAAGCTTTCTCATGATCTACATTTTCAAATGTAATTCCTTTTTCTATAATTTTAATAAAGATGGATTGAATTGCGTCTTCAATATCACTTTTATTCCCCTTAAAAAAGATGTAACATATTTTATACATTCGTTCTACATTTCTTTCATATAATTGTTCAATATAATTTCCTGTATCCATTATCCTTACCTCCTACTTTATAAACAATTGAATTTTCAAAATCCTTGTTTTTTTAATAAAATTTTATCATGGAGAAAAGAAAAACATGTATAATAGATCGAAAAAACTAAGAAAAGATTTTATTTTCCCATTTCCTCTACTAAAATAAGGACATTTGCTCGTTTTCTTTCTTTTTCTTATATGCCTTAATAATAGCATCCATAGTATATAAAATGCCATATTTATTACATTCATCCGTAAACACTTGGTATATTTTTTTTGCGTTTGGAATTACACAACAATATCTATTTCCATAATAATTTCTATATTTTTCTTTCAAATGAGGGAAATGTATATCTAGTTTACTATAATAATAATCCCTTTGCTTATCACGTAAAGTCATGCCCATATAAGTATGAATAAATTTAGCACCATTTAGATAAGCCAATCGAACTAAATTTTTTATATCTTCTTCTGAATCAGTTATAAATGGTAAAATAGGATTCATCATAATACCTACAAATATTCCATGATTCGATAGTGTTTTAATTGCTTTTAATCTTTTAGAAGATACACATACATTTGGTTCTATTATCCTTGATAATTCATCGTTTGGGGTTGTGATCGTAAATTTCACAATGACATTATTTTTTAAATTTATTTCTTCTAATAAATCAATATTTCTTAAAATTAAGTCACTTTTTGTATCAATGGAAACACCAAATCCATATTTTGAAATTAATTTTAAAGCTCCTCTTGTTTGTTCATACTCTTTTTCTAATTGATTATAAGTATCAGACATAGAGCCAATGCCAATAACGCCTTTTTCCCTTTTTTTTAAAAGTTCTTGTTCTAAAATATTTAAAGCATTTTCTTTTCCTCTAATTCTATCAAAATGTTCCATATGATAACAGTTACTTCTTGAATCACAATAAATACATCCATGAGAACAGCCTCTATATAGATTCATATTATAAGCAACACCATACCACTCGTTACCATATTTCACTTTAGATAATATTGACTTTGCTTTTATAAATTCCATTTTGAATCACACATCAATTTTTCAAAAGAATTCGCATTCAGTATTGTATTTGATATAAACTCACCTTTATAAAAATTAGCCCAGTTATTGAATACGCAAGGCACATTTTTAGCTTTTTCTAATGTATCTACTTTTATAAAAGTAATCTTCATATTGTTTTTCTTTGCATATTCCGATAACTCTTTTACTTCATATTCTACATAAGGGCATTCATTACTATAATAAATCGTAAATTCTTGATTATCTATCTTCATAATTCTAGCATTATCATTAAACTTAGGTACTTCGTTATCATCAAATTGTAATACGAGTAGTTCGTAATCCCCAACAGCATCTACAACTTTAAAACCATAATGTTCAAAAAATTTCTTTTCCCCAATAAATGGCTTTTTCTTTTTAGATGTCAAAGTACAAACGCCACTCATACCTTTTTCTTTTGCATCACTTATACAATATTCTAGCAATTCCTTAGCAATTCCTTTACCTTTAAAACTTCCTGCCACCCATAAACAGTAAATATATTCGTAATTCTTTCCATGAATAGGCACCCAAGCCGTTTCTATTGGCTCATATTCAATAAACGTTTTTCCTCTCACATTTAGTTTTCTAAATACATGTCCATCATTTAATCTACTTTTCATCCATTCTTTTTTACTCACAACACCCTCTTGATGTTTTTTATCTCCAATCGCACAACAAATGTGTTCTTCATCAATATTTTCTAATGTCAAATTGATATATTCATGCACTTTATTTCACTCCTTTCACTAACTTAAAAATAGAAAAACTTCCATTTATAGCCATTTTATTTCTAAATATATTTTTATTTATAGGGAATATAAAACTTATCCAAATTATTTTTTAATACTTGTATAATAGTTTAAAAGACTTTTCTTTATACTAAAGCATTTGTAATATTCTTTCTTTTTCTCTTATCCTGTATGCTCTTTTTTCCACTTTTTTATTGCTTCAAGTCTTTCTTTAAAACGAATTTCACTACCTTGTGTATTTGGATGATAATAAGTTTTTCCTTTTAACGAAGAAGGCATACATTCCATATTTGTCAATTTATTTTTCGTATCATGAGCATATTGGTATCCTTTGCCATAATTTAATTCCTTCATCAATTTTGTTGGTGCATTTCTTATCACAAGTGGAACTGGCTCTGCTAACATTTTTCTCGCATCAGAAGAGGCTAACATATAGGCCTTATAACAGGAATTAGACTTTGGCGCCAAAGACATATAAATGACAGCTTCCGTTAAATGCACATTGCATTCTGGAACTCCTATAAAATGACAAGCATGATAAACATTAATTGCCACATGTAAAGCATTTGTATCGGCAAGTCCAATATCTTCACTTGCAAATCTTGTTACTCTTCTTGCAATATAAATCGGATCTTCCCCTGCTTCTAACATGCGAGATAGCCAATAAACTGCGGCATCAGGATCACTATTTCTCATGGATTTATGAAGAGCGGAGATTAGATTATAGTGTTCTTCTCCATTTTTATCATATAGTAATGTTTTCTTTGTTAAACATTCTTCTATTGTTTCTTTAGAAATAAGAACTTCTCCTACCTCATTTTCATCACTATTTATAACAAGCATATCTAATGTTGTTAAAGCGCTTCTTGCATCCCCATTTGCAAATGTAGCAATTATCTTTAAATTTTCATCTGTTATTGTTACCTTTTCTCTACCAAATCCCCTAGGATCACGAATTGCTCTTTTTAATAATAACAGAATAGCATCGCTAGTTAATTCTTTTAGGACAAACACTCTACATCTAGAAAGCAAGGCATTATTAACTTCAAAGGATGGGTTTTCCGTTGTAGCACCAATCAGCACAATAGAACCCTTTTCAACAAAAGGTAAAAATGCATCTTGTTGCGCTTTATTAAATCGATGAATTTCATCCACAAATACAATGGTCTTTATGCCCAATTTCTTATTTTTATCTGCTTTCTCCATTACCTCTTTTATTTCCTTAATTCCTGAACTAACTGCCGAAAAAGTAATAAATTTTGCTTTTGTTTGTATAGCAATAATTTTAGCTAAGGTTGTTTTTCCAACTCCGGGAGGACCCCAAAGTATCATAGAACACACATTGTCGCTTTCTATCATCTTTCTAACTATTTTTCCTTCACCAATTAAATGTTCTTGTCCCACAAATGCATCAATGGATTTTGGACGCATTCGAGAAGCTAATGGTTCACTTAATTCCTGTTCAAATAAAGATTGCTGTTCCATAATCATCATCTCTCTTTCCATTTTTTAATTCATACATTTTTTCTAAACGTTCACAAATACTTATTTTTCATGTAAGTATTTAAAACAAAAGGATTTGCTGTATTTTAGTTCAATCATCCTTGTAGAATCAATCTTATAGAAATTATGAACCTATTCCACTAATTCTTTCTATCGCATTTGTTCCCCTTTTCCGTAACTTTTTTACGTCACTTTTGTTCAAACAGGTATTTTCTCTTGCACTATAATCTTTCCCTTTTTACTCGAAATAATAGTTATCCATCTAAAACAAGAAAGATTAACAATTGTATAAATAAAGGTTTCTATATCTACTTAGTAAATACAACCTAAAAAATTAATTTTTCTCCCCTTCTAATGATTCTAAAAATACAGGAGCATTCCAGTGAATGGTGTCTATAGAAACATCAAAGATTCCCTTATCATCAGTTTGTTGTAACAACAGTCTTAAAAAGTACTCTGTATCTTCCTTATTTAATTTCCCTAAAGTAATGCTTTCTGCTTCTCCTTGTCCATAGTCGTCCCACTTATATCCACTAACTACTCCATCCTTAAATAGCGCAACACTAATGTAGCCCATCCTTTTTTTATCGTTAAAACAAACAGTAAACCAACTACTTTTTCCATTCATATCCCAATCAAACCAAGTTCCATTCCGACCATTATAGTATACAATTTCTCCATTATGGTATAATTGGGACATAGAAATTTTTTTCTGCTTGCTATCCTCTTGTATGATATGATTTATACCATCTTGTATAAATTTTTTTAATTCTAAACCCTTTCCTTCAATATATTGTTTTCTTAATTCTACATCTAACTCTAAAGGCAATACGTTTCCAATGCTTTCATCAATCTTTAACATTTCCTCTAGGGTAACTATTTTTATATCTTCTTCCCTATGCGTATCGAATCCACAGAAAAATTGATATTCTCCATTCTTTTTATCCCTTCTGATAGATAGAATTGGTTTATTATCCTCTACAATATGCCTACAAGTTAGACAAGTTTCCTCTCTATTCTTTTTTTGTTTTTTACATCCAAACATATTCTCACTCCTTTATCTTTTTCCCATTTGCCTTATAAATGTTAAATACAAATCCCATCAATTCAAAAC
>CATOJL010000064.1 GCA_951800155.1 uncultured Bacilli bacterium
AATAATAACAAGCCACAAACAAATAATAATTCTAATAAAAATAATAACAATACATCTAATAATAAACAAGATACACCATCTAATAATATAGACCCTAAACAATGTGAAACGCTTTATTACAAATATAAGAATTTATATAAAAATAAATTTACTACCAAACAAGAACGCTTTAGTCCAGAACAATATGTAACTATTAGAAATGCAACTTATCCTTATAAATGGCATTATGAATGGTGGTTACCAACTAAAAAATGGATAGTAGTAAGCGATGCAACCTTTCCAGTAAGAGATGGAGTTGAAAAAATGTTCCCCGCACCATCTAGAGATGGAAAAGAGATAGCATACGAAGAAAATGGCATAACTTATTATACGGGAGAAAAAACACAAACTTATCAAGCCTATGCTTATTCTGTTGAGGTTGCTATACCTGGAGTTTGTACTTTTACTGACTAATTAAAGAGGAGTGAGAAAATGAAAAAAATAAAATATTTAGGTTTAATTGTCATAATGCTTATAGCATTAACAGGGTGTGGAGATAAAAAAGAAGAAATAAAAAAAGACACTATCTTATTGAAAGAAGATTTAAAATTTGAAGTCAATAGCGAAGTAAATTTATTATCTATGATTAGTGAAGATAATAAAGTCAAAGTTTTAAGTGAGGACGAAACAATAGATACTTCTACTTTAGGTGAAAAAGAAATCACTATCAAATATGAAGTAGAAGAAAAAGAAGAAGAAAAAACTTTTAAAATAACTATTGTAGATACACAAGCCCCTACTATTGAATATACAAAAGAATTAAGTACAAATGTAGGAACAAAAATTGACCTATTAAAAAATGTCAAAGTAAGTGATAATTCAAAAGAAGAAATCAAAGCCACTATTGAGGGCGATTATAATTTTGATAATGAGGGAACATATAATCTTAAATATGTTGCAGTAGATAGTAGTAATAACAAAACCGAAGAAGAATTTACTTTAAAAGTAAATAAACCTACTTGTAATAAAAAAAGTGGTAGTTGGAGTACATCAAAACCAAGTTCATTATGCGAATATACTACAAAAAAATTAGTATGGCGTTGGCAAGTTGTAGATTATGATAGTAATACTGATACTAATATTTATGGGTGGACAATAGATGTAAGTTATGGTGGTGGTGTTGGAAGTGCATTACCAAGTCAAGTTGATAGTCGCTATGATGTTTATCCTTACTTATCTACCCAGCCAAAAGAAAAATACAATGATAATCAAGACCACGAAAAAACAATAACAGTTTATATTATTAAATAGTTAAAACAAGAAGTAGTATTTATAAATGTTTTAAGAATAGATACTACTTTTATTTTGCAGAATAGAAAGGAAAATTTTATGTTAGAAGATATTTTTAAAATTTTAGGTTTTGGGGGTTTTATTGCTATTTGCATTATGGCTTTTACTATACCTAGTAACCCTTATGAAATAATACCTAGTTATACTATTATGGGGTTTGATAAGCCTTTATAGTTATGTATAATAATGGTTGGTTGGTTTTTTTATTCAGTATTTTTAAGTGAATTTTATGATTATATAAATAACTAACAAAATAATTTTGGTACATGTAATTGTGATCCAAAATTATTTTTTGTTTTAATGTATTAAATATTGGCAAAAAATGGTATAATTTTCTTGAGGAGGAATACTTTTATGGCTAAAGAAGTGAAAAATCAATATGGCGTAAAAGTTGGTGATGTATTTTATCTAGATACTAGACATTTCATACACTATTTTCAAGTCGTTGCTTTAAGGGGAAAAAGTCAAGCTGTTATAAGAGAAATTGAATTTGAAAAAGTAGGAGAAAATGAGTATAAGGAAGATATGGTAATACCCCATCTAAATCATTATAAAAATGAGAGTGCTTATATAGAAAACAACAATATAGGCATGTCAAAAACTATACAAAAACATGTTAATTCTAATGAAGAATATCTTTATATAAGTTTTAACTATTTTTTAAATCGTAGTGGCATTAGAAAACCATATGATAAATTGGCTTGTTATGAAATGGCTTATTTATGGGACGGCAAGCCAAAAGTACATTATATTGATTATATACATTAAAGTATTTTTGAAAGGAACATAAAATATGAATAATTTAAAAGAAGAATTTGACAAAAATTTTGAACTAGACAAGCAAATAAACAAAACTTATGTTGAGGTTATGGAAGTAGTAAAAGAAACACATAAACCTACTCTACAAAAATTTATTGACGAAACGGGACTAGGTAAAGGGACTTTTTATAATCTAACAAATGGGTATAAAAAACCACTTATGACATCGCTTGTTGCGTTTGCAGTAGTATTTAAAATCAATTTAAAAAATGTTGAAGATTTACTACGAGCATGGGGACTAGGTTTTGAGCCAGGTAACAAAGTACATCACGCTTACTCACAACTTATAGAAAAATTTAGTGGTAAAACAATGGCAGAGTGTAACGAATTCTTAAAAGAAGTAGGAATTCATGAAAAATATTGGCTAAACGATGGTAGGTAATAACTAAAAATTAGAGCATATTCTAAAAAAATATGTTCTTTTTTTATGTCTTGAAACGATTTTTTCCATCAATGGTGGAATTTTTTTACTTTAAAATAAGGACTTCCTAAATACCAAACCATTTAAACCCTTTATTTATAAGGATTTAATTTCCATCGTCGGTGGGCTACGGAACTCTAATATCTTGCTAAAATGGACTTGTAATTTGAAAGGCGCCAACTAAAATTACACAAAATCTAACGAAAGGAGAATATGCAAACATGATAAATATTGAACTACCTTGCAAAATTGAAGAACGCATAAGCGCTAAAACAAACAAGCCTTATATGGTTGTATTAGTTCAAGTAACTGAAGACTACGAGATGGAATTATTCATAACTCGTGAACAACAAGCAGTTATTCGTATGGCTTATGCTATGGCTAGTAAACAAAGTAAATAGCCATTAACAACAAGACTAATTTATAACCTTAATGTTACATCTATCTATTGTTTTAAATAGTAGTTAGATTAGCATTAAGGTAAATTTATAAAAAATATTGCTACATGCTACATGCTACATATAAGGGGTAATACTAGCCCTTATATGGTGGGGGGCTAAAGTGGCTACGCCACTCGCCCCACTCATGGGCGTGTATTAACTAGTATATGTATTAGCGCATTAGTTCTTTGAAAATTTAATAATAATCTAAACTTTTAAAAATAGGAGTGATAACATGGCAGATAATAGCCAAAGTCGTAAATGGGCTTTAACGATTAACAACCCACTAGAACACGGCTTTACGGACGAAGTAATAAAAGAAACTTTGCAAAAATTCGCTCTTGACTACTATTGTATGTGTAAGGAAATCGGCAACGAAACACAAACGCTACATATCCATATCTTTATTTATTCAAAATCGCCGATTCGCTTTACAACGATACAGAGTCGCTTTAACAAAATAGCACATATAGAAAAAGCCTATGGGACTATACAAGATAATATTGACTATGTGAGAAAAACGGGCAAGTTTGAAAATACCGACAAAGCCGAAACATCTGTTGAGGGCAGTTTTGAAGAATACGGAACGATACCATCGGAATTACAAGAAAAAGACCCCGTTATAGGGCAATTATTAGAAGATATAAAAGATGGTAAGTCAAACATCGAGATTATAGAAAATAACCCACAATGGGCTTTAAAAATACGAGATATAGACTTGATAAGAGAAACTTATCTAGCCGATAAGTACATGAGAGAAAACCGAGATATAGTTTGTACATATGTCTTTGGGCATACAGGCGTTGGTAAGACACGAGATATATACAAAAGACATGGTGCTAAAAATATATGTCGTATCACGAATTATGCAAGTAGTAGAGGCGTAAATTTTGACTCATATAAAAGCATTATGAATACCCTAGTATTTGAGGAATTTCATAGTCAAATACCCATCGGTGATATGCTTAATTATACCGATATATATCCCCTTATGCTACCCGCGAGATATAGTGATAAGGTGGCTTGTTACACTTATGTCTATATAACTTCAAATGTTCCCCTAGAGGAGCAATATTATGACTTACGATGTGGTTTAAAGTATAGAGCAGTTTGGGACGCGTTTTTGCGTAGAATTCATAACATAATTGAGTACAAAAGTGATGGCTCAATTATAGTACATAAAATGACTAAAAAATTGGAGGAATTAGAAAATGAAGAAAATAAAACGAATAATGAAAAAAATTAATATTATAAAGGTTTTAATTGTAGAATTATACCTAGTATTAGCACAATTAATATGGCACTTAAGAGTCTATGCAATAGATTACATGGTTTCAAAAACCACTACCGAATTACAAATAAAAATGATAAATGCAGTAGTTAATATTGGACTTGTAATAATTTTATCAATAATTTTAATCGCTTTAATTATAACTCTTAAAAGACACAATAAAGACAAAGAAGAAGAACAAAAAAATGTTCAAGATGTTGGCTTAAAAAATGAAAGTGGCGAATTCATAGAAATAGTTGAGATTTTAGATGGCGAAGAAGAAAACGAATGTATACTTGTTGTAGACCCTAAAAATCTTTCTATTGAAAAATTAAGGGCTAGACAAGACGATGTAGAAACGGCTTATCATATAGATATACATTATATGACACCAAGAATACCAACAAAATACATAAATATTTATGCAACGCCTAGAGATTTATTACACCCTAAACTATTCCAAGTAACCTTAAATGACAACTTACTAGACGACTTTTTAACGGCTTTAGTAGTTGGAAGTACGGGAAGTGGTAAAACATATTTTACACATCAATTACTAGGAAAAATAGTCTTAAATAAATCTTGTAATGGTGAAGATGTACGAGTCTTTATAAGTGATATTAAAAATGAAGATTTTAGACAATTTAAAAATCGTCCTAATTATTATGGTATCAATGCAGTAGATGGAATTAAAGAAGTTCATAAAATATTTGAGGAGCGTATGGAAAATGACGAAGACAACGAAGATAAAGAAACAATTATTCTTTTAATTGAAGAATATGCAGTGCTTATCAATTCAATAAAGGATAAAAGTGATAAAGAAAAACTTAAAGATATGGTTGCAGATTTATTGTTTGCTGGGCGTAGTAAAAAAATAATAACAATAGTAAGTCTACAAAGAGCAGATGCAGAATACTTTGTAAGAGGTGCAAGAGAACAATTTAAAAAAATAATATTGATGGGCGAAATTTCAGATACTCAAATGAAAATGCTTGTAGACGAAAGAAAACGAAAACAATTTAAAGAAATAAACCCAAGAGGATACGGATACCTTTGTGAAGATGGAAAAATGAAAGTTACGCGTATTAAAGTAGCCGAAATTTCACAAAAGGACAAAGAAGACATTGACAATATTATAAGTAGTAAGATGGTTTAAATGGTGGATAATATCAACTATCAAGAATTTTGTAAAAATATGGTGTATGTCCCCATAAGTGAAAAATATACACTAACTATTGAAGAAGCGTCAAAGTATTTCCGTATCGGCGAAAATAAACTTCGTAAATTAGCAGAAGAAAATTTAAACGCAAGTTGGGTTTTAATGAACGGCAACCGAATTCAAATAAAAAGAAAACAATTTGAAAAAATTATTGATACTTTAAATGTAATTTAATGAAAATCGAGCCTTATATGTGATATAATGTTATTGCATATCAAGGCTCTTTCTATTATCGAAAGGAGCAAAAAAATATGATAGAAAAAAGACGCGATAAAAAAAATCGTATTTTACATAACGGAGAGAGCCAACGAAAAGATGGAAGATATGTTTACAAATATACCGATAGTTTCGGTAAACCACAATTTATATATGCTTGGAAGTTAGTACCAACCGATAAAACACCAAATGGGAAACGCGACGATAAATCTTTAAGAGAAAAGGAACAAGAGATTTTAAAAGACATTAGTGATGGAATCGACACCATAGGTAAAAAAATAAGTGTATGTCAATTATACGCTAAAAAGAATAATCAACGACCAAATGTTAAAGATAAAACAAAAAAAGGACGAAATAGACTTATGAGATACCTAGAAGAAGATAAAATTGGTGCTTGTTCTATTGAAAACATTAAGATGTCGGACGCCAAAGAATGGGTTATACGAATGAAAGAAAAAGGAATAGCCTACCAAACTATAAAAAATGATAAGCGTTCTTTATATTCGGCGTTTCAAATGGCTATACAAGACGACTATATAAGGAAAAACCCTTTTGAGTTTAAAATTGACGATGTAATAGAAAATGACACCGAGAAGAATATACCCCTTACATTAGAACAAGAAGAAAGCCTATATTCTTTTATAGAAAGTGATAAAACTTGTTCTAAATATTATGACGAAATTATTTTAATAAGAGAAACGGGACTTCGTATATCGGAATTTTGCGGACTAATAGAAACCGACCTAGATTTTGAAAATAGACTAATCAATATAGACCATCAACTTTTAAAAAATAGTGAACGAGGTTATTATATTGACGATACTAAAACTGATAATGGTGTTAGGAAAGTACCTATGAGCGACAAAGCGTATGAAATTTTTAAGTGTATAATAGAAAATCGTAAAAGTTCAAAGACTATTGTTATTGATGGTTATAGTGGGTTTTTATTTATAAATAGAAATGGTAACCCAAGAACAAATATAGAGTACGATGGTATTTTTAATCGAATTGTAAAAAAATATAATAAATGTCATGAGGAAAAACTTCCTAAAAAAATGACACCCCATACATTAAGGCATACTTTTTGTACTAATTGGGCTAACGATGGAATGAACCCTCGTACACTTCAATACATTATGGGACATAAAAATATTGAAATGACATTGAAGTATTATACACACCCTACTTATACATCGGCACAAGCAGAGATGGAAAGAATAATCAAGCAAAAGCAATTTTACTACGAATTTACTACTTTTGAAAGCGAAAATATAAGAAATTATAAAAATATATGTGAACATCTTCCAAAAATAAAAATGTCTTAAATGCTTATAAATAAAGGTTATAAAGACATTTAAGAACTTATAAAAAGATAGTCAAAAAACTATATAACTTTTTAGAAAAAAGTTACAAAAATACTTATGAAAATTATTCATTTTCATAAGTAGGTTCTTCATATTTTGCAACATATATTCTTTCAGTTCCTGTTCTTTTAGCTTCAATATGAAGACCTTCTTTTTCTAAATTATCTAAATTACTTTTTAATAATTTTCCAAATACTGATGGTACTATTTGTAAATTTAATTTGCTAGTTATATCAGATATTGTGAATGAAAATTCTTTTTGTTTTATAGCATAATTTAGAAAAATTAATAGATTAGGATTTAAGTCATTGCTATCAGTTTCTGATTTCTCAAAAATTAAATTTTCATTTCTTTTTAAAACTAAATCTATACTTTCAAAATCTCTGCTTTCATAAGTAAATAGAATTTTATTTTTAAGATTTTGATCTAATTTTAAAGTGAAAATCCCATCAACAGAGCCATCTATTGCAGTGGATCCAAGCGATTTATTATTCTTATTTAAGTGATGAATTAATAAAATAGTGAAGTTATATTTTTTACATAATTCTCTAAATTTAGGAATAACATATTGTCCCATATCTTGATAATTATTTAAGTCATAGCCATTATTCATATCAATTCCAC
>CATOJL010000065.1 GCA_951800155.1 uncultured Bacilli bacterium
TTGTAATACTTGCCGTTATAGCACTTATAGCCGTACCAGTAATACTCAGTTTAGTAGATAAATCAAGAAGGAAGGCAGCGGAAGAAAGTGCCATTTTATATGTAGATACTATAGAAAATATGTTGATGATCAACAATATAGAAAATACCGATGGAAAGACATATAAAGTAAAAGGAAGAACCGTCGTTGATGAAAACGATAAAGTGATTTTAAATTTAGAAATCAAAGGAGATGTACCATATTCTGGAGTAAATAATGAAATTAAAATCAATAGTGGATTTATTGAAATAGCAAATCTAAGATTTAACTCGTATTATGTGCATTATGAAATGGATATGACGACTAAGAAATTTAAAACATGTACTTCACAAAAAGTTTTTTTAGATACATGTGATGAAACAGGTGAAATTAAGCCAGATATTCCAGATGAGCCAAAAATAGAAAGTGGAGCAACGATAGAAATAGCAAAAGATAAGACTTATCTAGCAATTATCTACCTAGACCCAACGGATATAAGTAAGAAATGTACTAAAGAAGAAGCAGAAGCAAATCTAAATGAATATGGAACACCAACTATGATTACAAATGGTTGTATGAAGTGGTATGCCTATAAAGAAGATGATAAAAACTATATCATGATCCTTGATCATAATACGTTTGTTAGTGTTCAATGGAGTGCTAATTCTCCTTCCGCAATAGAAGAGGGAACTGGGGCAAAAGCACGTTTAGAAAAAGATACGAATGCGTGGCAGGATTTTATAAAAAAAACAGCTAGATTTCTTACAGCAGATGAAGTGGCAGAGATTACTGGCGCTAATCGTGCTGATACATTAAGTTGGCATTCTAGTAGAGAAGATGTTTCTTGGTTTTATTTAGATGGAAGTGGAACCGATTATGATAGAAGAACTGGTTGGCAGGCACAAGTAGCTAAGACAACTGGTTCAAGTAGATATGATTGGCTGTATAACTATACTGCTAATTGTACAAATGATTCTACTACAAATAATTATGGATGTAGTATAGCAGACAATAATTACTATCAATTAAGTGAGGGCAGTTCAACGAAGGAACAAACTTATGGGTATTGGTTAGGGACAAGAACACAAGGAATTTCAAATTATATTTATGAAATTAATCGTTTAGGTCAATTAATGTATGCTTCTTTCAATCATAGTGGTTATGGAATACGTCCTGTAATTACAGTTCCTAAAAAGATATTTGCAGAAGAAGGAAAACCTGAAACTCCTAAAGAAGAGGAGGATATAGTTCCTACAGAACTACAAATTGGGCAATATGTACAGATGGTTCCATCAAAAACTGAATATAGCATTACGGGTGATATGACAGGGTGTACTGGAACGACAATTACAAATACGTCCTGTCCTTTTAATCAAACTATTAACCCAAGTGAACTTACTTTATGGCGCGTTTTAAGAGTAAATGAAGATGGCACATATGACATGGTTTCAGATTCTATTTCAAATGAGAAAATTTATTTGAAAGGAGCAATAGGTTCTAAAAAATTAATAGGTACATTAAATAAGATTGCTTCTCAATATACTGATAATAAATATGTTGTAAGAACGAGAGCTATGGGATTTAATGGTCAAGTGGAAGAATTGGATGGTTTTCCAAGTGGGTTAGCGAATCCTATTGGGGAAGCCTATGGGAAGGGAGATATGCTTTATATAACAGATACAGACTTAGTGCAATCTGTATATGGAAGCTTGCGTGCACATCGAGTGGGAGAGAATAATGTGTATCGTGTGTATTGGTTAGCTTCACGTTATCATATCAATGGAAAACATACAAATGATTTAACAGGTAATTACTTTGATGGAAGGGGTGTTTTAGCAAGTGGAGATTTGGGAACATTACCACTCTATGCTTTTGATACATCCAAAAGAATAGAGTATGCAAAGGGAATGCATATAAGACCAATTGTTACTTTATCCCATAAATTTGCAATTACAGGTGGAAATGGTGCAAAGGATACACCTTATATTTTAAAAAGAGATAGGAATTCTTAAAGCAATGCATATATGTTTTTGGATATAGAAAATACTTTTCAAATAAAGGTTTCTACGAAGAGGTGTTGTAGAAACGTATTTGTTATATGAGAAAAGAAGAAGATGATAAATTTTTGCTAAATAGCTTTTAGAAGATTTGAGTTTATGTGTCAACCAAAAATGGTTGACACATAAAAATAAAAATGATATAGTAGATACAGTTAGAAAGAGAGGAAAACATATGGCAGTTAAATTAAGATTAAAAAGAATGGGAACAAAGAAAAGACCATTTTATCGTGTAGTGGCCGCTGATTCAAGAAGTCCAAGAGATGGCCGTATTATTGAAACAGTTGGAACGTATAATCCAATTATGGAACCAGCTGAGGTAAAAATTGATGAAGAAAAAGCAATGCGATGGCTAGCAAATGGAGCAGAACCAACAGATACTGTAAGAGATTTACTAAGAAAACAAGGCATTCTTGCAAAAGTACATCAAGCCAAAATGACAAAAAAAGAAGGAAAATAAAAAATGAATATAACCGCTTTGGTCGAATTTTTAGTAAAAAACATTGTATCTACACCAGATATAGTTTCAGTAAAAGCATTTGATGAGGAAGAAAAAGTAATCATAGAAGTACTTGTTTCTAAAGAGGATATGGGAGCTGTTATTGGAAAAGATGGAAAAATTGCAACTTCCATTCGTACGATTACAAAATCGATCGCTTATGCAAACCATTTAAAAAAAGTAGAAGTACATTTTGATACATTTTAAAGATGAAAAAATTCATCTTTTTTTGTCCTGTTTTTCCACCTTTTTATCATATAGGAAAGAAATATGTATTTGAATTTAGTAGAATGGAATCTGTCTTTACAATTATAAAATAATAAAATAAAAAGAATTATCGTTTGATTGAAAAAGGGATAGAAATAGAAGAGGGAACTTATTCTTTTTCCACTCTTTTTAAAATTCTTCTTTGATAAGGATATTTTTATTTTTTAAATATAAAGTGATCATAGAAAATGGAAACAAACCCGTATTAGTCTTGCTTTTTTTTCTTTTTCAATAGTATAATAATTTTAGGTGATTATAAATGATAGGTGTTTCTTTAAAAAAGAAAAAAGAAATGAGTATGCAATGTTTTGAAAGTTATTTACAACCAGAAGACGTCTATCTACCCATTACAAGAGAGGATAAGATTTTAGTAAAAACAGGGGATCTAGTCAAAGAAGGAGATATTTTAGGGCGGTCTATGAAATATGATTTGCCTATACGATCTTCAATTAGTGGAAGGGTACAAATTTCTTCTGATGCTTCCTATATTCACATTCAAAATAATGGAGAGGAAATCACTTATACCAAGAAAAAGGAAAAGAAAAACTATACAAAAGAAGAGATTCTTTCTTTACTAAAAGAGGCAGGTATTTGTGGTATGGGAGGAGCAGGTTTTCCTACTTATATTAAATATAGTACAAAAGAAAAAATAAATACATTGATTGTAAATGCAGTGGCTTGTGAGCCTTATATTACTTCAGATTATGTTTGTATATTAAAGCATACAAATATGATTTTAGACACAATATCTATTTTAATGCAAACATTTGCTATAAAAGAATGTGTGATTGCGATTAAAGCGAAAAGTCCTCTTTTGAAAGAAGCTTTGCTTACAAGAGCTTCTGCCTATAAAAAAATTAAAGTGTCTGAAGTTCCTAATTTATATCCGATGGGATGGGAGAGAGCTTTAGTTCGCTATTTGAAGCATACAGATTATAAAAATCTTCCCATTGAAAAAGGAATTGTGGTCAATAATGTTTCTACGATTTATGCCATCGCAGAAGCAATATTCTATCAAAAACCTTTACTGGATCGTATCGTTACTTTTTCTGGAGAAAATATGAAAAAACCATGTAATGTAAAGGTCAAGATAGGAACAAAAATCAGTACGATTTTAGAAAAAATAGGTGTTTGTTCGAAGAGTACACTTATTTTAGGCGGGCCAATGATGGGAAGAGAACTTGATTTAGAACAGGATGTCATTCTCCCTTCTACGACTTCTGTTTTAGCGCTCCCTTCGAAAGAGATAGAAGAATCTCCATGCATTCGGTGTGGGAAATGCACAGAGAATTGTCCAAGTAAGATATCACCAATTCTGATTCGAGAAAATAAGGAAAATGAGGAAGTTTTAAAACATTTAAATCCAGAAGCTTGTATTGCTTGTGGCATTTGTTCCTATATTTGTCCAGCTAAAATTTTAGTGAAAGAGGCTGTGCAGGAAGCAAAAGATAGAATGAGAGGAAGAAAAAAATGAGAACAGGTCCTTTTCTTCGGCATGAAAATGCAACAAATAAAATGATGAAAAATCTTTTTTTCGCTTTATTACCAATTCTTTTCTTTGGATTTTATAAAAATGGAATTGCTCCATTCTTAAAAGGATATGCAACGATTTATGGTATGATTTATCCTCTTCTTTTGGTATTTGTGAGTGTAATGACTTCTTATGTGAGTGAATATACCTTCATTCGCATCATAAAAAAGAGGGGAAAAGAAGATACAAAGAGGGAAATGAAGCAATCGTTTTGGCTTTTTCCGGGCCTTTTCTTAAGCTTAATTGTTCCTTATAATACACCTCTTTTTCTAATAGCAATCGCAAGTTTTATTGCTTCTATTTTAGGAAAGATGTTATATGGAGGTTTTGGCTATAATTTATTTAATCCCGCCTTAATAGGATGCTTATTTTTGCTCACCTTTTATGGACCGCAAATTACAAGTATGGGTGGCTACCTCAATACAGAGGAAATTCGCGTAATAAGTGGCGCTACTCCTCTTTCCAATGTTTCTTTAGTAGAGGGAATTGGAAGTTACGATACCTTAGTTAAACCTTATGGAACACTTTTCGATTTTTTCTTAGGGACAATTCCGGGTGCCATTGGAGAAACTAGTGCATGCCTTTGTATTTTTGCTTTTCTTTTCTTAAGTTATAAACGAGTCATTAAGTGGAAAATCCCTACATTTTATATAGGAACAGTTTTTTTGCTTACAGGTATAGTAGGCGGTATGAATGGAGTAGGTATTTGGTACCCTACATTTCATATTTTAAGTGGAGGTTTACTTTTTGGAGCTATCTTTATGGCAACCGATCCCATTACAAGTCCTATTACCTCAATTGGGCAAGTATTATATGCTATTTTACTTGGAATCCTTACAGTTACATTCCGCTATTTATCTCCACTTCCAGAAGGAGTACTCACGAGTATTTTAACGATGAATTTATTTGTTCCTATTTTAGATAAGATTGGTTCTTCAAGAGGAAATGCTAGTAAAAAAATGGCTTTTCCACTCCTAGCTTGTTTTCTTCTTGCTATTTTTGTTGTCCAACATATTGTAGGACAATATACACAAACAGAAACAGGGGATCCTAATTTTACAATTGTTCATGAAGAGGAAGATGGAAATAAAAAAATATACATTGTTACTCAAAAAGGCAATGGGGGATTGATTCAATCAAAGTTAACTGTAGAAAATGGAAAAGTTCTATCTTTCCAAGTCTTAGAGGAACAGGAAACAGATGCCTATTATCAAATGGTCTTAGATGCCAATTATGTAGATCTTTTGTTAAAAAATCAAGATAAAATTGAGGAAGTGGATACAGTGAGTGGGGCTACTATTTCTTCAAAGGCATTAAAAAAGACAATGATAAATGTTTTGAAGGAAGCAGGTGTTTTAAAATGAAAGAACCACTAAAAGAACTTTTCTTTTTTGTCTTACTTGCTTTTTTCTGTATTCTACTCATTGTATTTATCAAATCATTTACATAAGGAGGAATTTATGCGAAAAATAAAAGATGGGGTTATAAAAGAAAATCCCCTTGTCGTACTTATGTTGGGACTTTGTTCCACTATGGCTATTTCAACGACATTTGAAAAGTCGTTCTTGCTTGGTATAGTCGTTTTATTTGTCCTAACACTTTCTAATGTTGTTGTTTCTCTTTTAAAAAAGGGAATTGGAAAAAGTGTAGTCACTCCTTCCTTAATTTTAATCATTGGAACATTAGTAACCATTTTAGAACTATTATTGTCTACCTTTGTAAAGCCACTTTATGATGCTTTTGGGATATATCTCTCTTTAATTGTAGTCAATTGTATCATTTTAGGGCGAGCTATTTTAGTTGCTATGAAAGAAAGTGTGAAAGAGAGCTTTATGGATGGAGTGGGAATAGGTCTTGGATATCTTTTGTCGATTTCTTTTTTCGGACTTGTTCGCGAAATATTAGGACATGGGACGATTACAATCGTAGATGCGACCCAAAATGTATTTGGAAAAACAATTGTTTTACACCTATTTGATGGAAATTATTTTCCAATTTCCTTTTTTGTAAGTCCAGCGGGAGCCTTTTTAGTAGCTGGTATCCTTTTAGGAATGATTGGAACATGGAAGGAGAGAAAACATGAAACTCGTTAGCTTATTTTTGACAGCTCTTTTAACTGAAAATATTATTCTTACTAAGTTTTTAGGTTTATGTCCTTTAATGGGAAATTCGAAGAGGGAAGGACATGCTTATAAGATGGGTCTTTTAGTTGTTCTTACAACGGTTCTATCTTCCATTATTTGTTATCTTTTTTATTATCACATCTTAGTACCTACAGAAACGACACATTTAAGAACATTAGTCTTTATTTTTACGATAGCATCTATTGTGGGTACTTTAGAAATCCTGATTAAAAAGTATTTTCCTTCTCTTTATAAAAGTATGGGTTTATATATTCCTCTCATTACAACAAACTGTGCTGTACTTGGTGTTTCTATTTTAACTATTGATCATGCCTTTTCTTTTCTGGAAACTTTCGTATATGCTATAGGAAGTAGTATGGGATTTTTACTAGTGATTTATGTTTTTTCGACTTTGCGAATCAAAATGGATCAAGCTCCTATTTTAAAAGGATTTAAAGGAACTCCAATTGCCTTTATTACACTTGGTATTATAGCTCTTTTGTTTACGAGGTATGGATTATGATGGGGTATGTACTCATGATCGGTTTATTTCTTTTTAGCCTTTGTGTAACACACGAGCGGAAAAATTGTGGTACATGTCAAAATTGTAGGAGGGAAAAACGTGACTGAAATTATCATTCTTGTTGGCTTAGCCTTTGTTTTTGGAAGTATCCTCATTTTTTTGAATACGAAGTTGCATTCTGTAGATAAAGAAAAAGAGGCTATTTTAAAACAATTACCAGGGTATAATTGTGGAGCTTGTGGTTTTGGAAGTTGTGCGGGGATGGTAGAAGCCATTTTAAAAGAGAAAGAATCTTATTTGAAATGTCGTCCTATGCGAAAAGATAAACAAGAGGAATTAAAGCAATATCTAGAAAATAAAAAAATGTAAGGGAAGCCTGTCAAATTTTCGAGAAAATGTCAGTAGTTAGATAACAACAAAGGAAAACCTTTGTTGTAAAAATATGGTACATAGGAAAAGTTAGTCAAGGGTCAAGATAAACGACCAAAGTCGCCCTTGACTAA
>CATOJL010000066.1 GCA_951800155.1 uncultured Bacilli bacterium
TGTCGTTATTTATAAGTGTTTACGACATTTTTATTTTTGGTAGATAATCACATATATTTTTATAATTTTAAAATCACCACTACATTTCTTATTATTTATTTTTTAAACAACAAGAATAAGATAAAACTTGACAGTTTCCAAGCACTAATCCTGCTTCAACTAATGAACCTGTTGGAATATTTTCGTTAAAATAACAAGCAACAGGGATACTTACACCACCATGTGCTACAATTAAGACGTTTTTATCACTATAGTTTTTTATAATATAATCTAAAAAACTATATACTCTCTCAAAAAATAATTGTATATTTTCTGCTTTTTGGTATTGTTCATTTTTATAATAATTCCAATAACCATTAAAATCAAAATCGCTCGTTTGCATTCCTTCAAATTCGCCAAAATCTCTCTCAATAATTCTATCATCATAAACTATTGAAATATTTCTGCCTTCATTTATGATATTTGCTGTTTGTTTTGCCCTAAGTAATGGAGAACAAATAATTAAATCTATATCTTTATTTAATAAATTATTTTTAGTTTCTATTGCTTGATTTATGCCATTATTATTTAAAGGCTCATCACATCTTCCCATTACCCTCTTTTGCACATTCCAATCTGTTTGACCATGTCTAGTAACATAAATCATATTATCACTCCAATCACTTTAAATATTTTAACATATTTTCATTTTTATGAGTAGTAAATTAGTAGTAAAATCATTCTAACTTTTTAACATATACATCTTAAAATAAATGCTTTTTATTAAGAACTAAAATTTTTAATAAAAAAACAGATTATAAAAAAATCTGCTCTTTGTTTTCGATTTAAATTGCCTCAAATTGTGAATTATAAAGATTTGCATAAAAGCCACCTTTTTCTAATAATTCTTCATGTGTTCCTTGTTCAATAATATCTCCATGATCCATAACAAGAATTAAATCTGCATTTCGAATAGTCGATAAACGATGCGCTATGATAAAGGTAGTTCTTCCTTTCATCACTTCATCCATCGCATTTTGAATTAAAACTTCTGTTCTTGTATCTACACTACTCGTTGCCTCATCTAAAATCAAAATACGTGGATCAGATAAAATCGTTCTAGCAATTGTTAAAAGTTGTTTTTGACCACCCGAAATATTATTTGATTCTTCGTTTAATTCCATATGATAACCATCTGATAATGTCTGAATAAAGTGATGGACATGCGCAGCTTTGGCAGCATCAATCACTTCATCATCTGTAGCTTCTAATCGTCCATATCGAAGATTCTCCATAATTGTTCCTGAAAACAACCATGTATCCTGTAAAACCATCCCAAATAAATTTTTGAATGTTTCATCATCTAAATGATTAATATCTACTCCATCAATTTTTATGCTTCCCTGCTTCACTCTATAAAAGCGAAGGAGCAATTTTACAACAGTCGTTTTTCCTGCACCTGTTGGCCCTACAATCGCAATTTTAGATCCTGCCTTGATTTTTGCGTTAAAATCATTGATAATTGTATTCTCATCATATCCAAAAGATACATGGCTAAATTCTACACTTCCTTTTGGATTTTTTAAGGAAATTGGATTTTCAACTTTAGGAATTTCTTCTTCTTCTAAAAATGCGAATACTCTCTCAGCGGAAGCGACCATAGACTGAATCATATTCGATACTTGCGCTAATTGAGCAATTGGTTGTGTAAATTCTTTATTATACTGAATAAATGATTGAATATTTCCAACTGTAATACGTCCCTTAATGGCATAATATCCACCCAATATTGCCACCATAACATACCCAATATTTCCAATAAAACTCATAATAGGATGCATCATTCCAGATAGGAATTGGCTTTTCCATCCTGTTTCATATAATTTCTTATTATTTTCATTAAATTCCTCTAACATTTTTTCTTCCGCATTAAACGCTTTTATCACCGTATATCCAGAGTACATTTCTTCCACATTCCCATTTACATGTCCTAAATACTCTTGTTGACTTTTAAAATATTTCTGTGATTTAGAAACAACAAAAGAAACAATAATTCCTGAAATTGGAAGAATAACAAGAGATAAAAGTGTCATCATAAAATTGATGGAAAACATCATCGCTAAAACGCCAACTATCGTTGTAATTGATGTCACAAGCTGTGTTGCTGTTTGATTTAAACTTTGTGATAAAGTATCAATATCATTGGTAATAACAGATAACACTTCTCCATTTGTCTTTTTATCAAAATAAGAAAAGGGTAAACGATGGATTTTATCACTGAGTTCATTTCTTAAACCAAAAGTCAATTTTTGTGAAACGCCAGTCATAATAAATCCTTGTATATAAGAGAATAAAGCACTAACGATATATAAACATAATAAGAAAATTAGAATTTCACCAATTTTAGAAAAATCAATTCCAGAACCACCACTAATTTTACTCACCAATCCGTTAAAAAGTTCAGTTGTTGCATTTCCAAGAATTTTTGGGCCAATGATGGCAAAGATAGTGGAACCTATAGCAAAAATCATAACTAAAAATAAAGATATTTTGTATTTAGAAACATAAGCCAAAAGTTTTTTCATTGTTCCTTTAAAGTCTTTGGCTTTTTCTACTACTCTTGGTCCTGGACCATGCATGGGTGCTTTTGTTTTATTACTCATGTTCCAATTCCTCCTTTGAAAGTTGTGATGAAGCAATTTCTTTGTATACATCACATGTCTGTAAAAGTTCTTGATGCCTTCCTATTCCTACTACTTTTCCCTGATCAAGAACAAGAATTTGATCAGCATGTAGAATAGTACTAATTCGCTGGGCAACTATGAAAATAGTACTCTCTTTTGTTTCTTTCGCTAATTCTTTTCGTAATTTGTGATCCGTTTTATAGTCAAGAGCTGAGAAAGAATCATCAAAAATATAAATTTCTGGATGCATTGCAATTGCTCTAGCAATAGATAATCTTTGTTTCTGTCCTCCAGATACATTTGTTCCACCTTGGCTAATTTCACTTTCATACTGTTCCTCTTTTTCAAGAATGAACTCTTCTGCCTGACTAATTTTAGCTGCCTTATATAAATCCTCTTCAGAGCCTTTTTCCCTTCCAAATAAAATATTGGACTGAATCGTTCCTGAAAATAGCATTCCTTTTTGTGGGACATAACCAATTTTAGCACGCAAATCCTCCAATTTTACATCACGAATATCCACACCATCAATTAAAATCTTACCACCTGTTACATCAAAAAATCTTGGAATTAAATTGATAAGTGTTGATTTCCCACTCCCTGTTGAACCAATAAAAGCAGTTGTTGTTCCTTTTGTTGCCTTAAAGGATATATTGGATAAAATATCTTCCTCTGCATCTGGATACCGAAAGTATACATCCTTAAATTCCACTGTACCTTTCATACTTTCATCAAATTCTTTTGTTTCCTTTTTATTTTTAACAGAAATATCCTTATTTAACACTTCTGCCACCCTTTTCAATGAAATCCATGATCGTGGTAACATAATGGATACCATTGAAATCATTAAGAAAGACATAATAATCTGCATTGTATAAGTAATAAATGCCATTAAGTCCCCCACTTGCATAGCGCCTAAATCAACTTTTTTGGCTCCTACCCAAATAATAAGAATACTAACACCATTCATAATAAACATCATTGTTGGCATCATAATTGTCATTAAACGATTGACAAAAAGATTTGTTTTTGTTAAATCCATATTCGCATCTTCAAAACGTTTTTTCTCATGTTTCTCTGTTTTAAAAGCCCGAATTACGGGTAGACCCGTCAATATTTCTCGGGATACTAAATTGAGCCTATCCACAAGTTTTTGTACGCGTTGGAACTTTGGAAGGGCAAATGCAAATAAAGTAATCACCAAACTTAAAATGAGTCCAACTGCTAAGGCAATAACCCATGCCATAGAACTTCCACTTACTTTTGTAATCGCCCCAAAACCTAGAATAGGTGCATAAATTAAAATACGAAGAACCATGATCACTAACATTTGAATTTGCTGAATATCATTGGTCGATCTTGTAATTAGGGAAGCTTGTGATATTTCTGTAAATTCTTTACTCGAAAAATCCATGACTTTATGCACGACACTACTTCTTAAATCTCGCGCTAAACAAGAACCAATTCTAGCCGATAAAAAGGTCACTAAAATAGCAAGAATCATAATTAAAAAAGCGAGTCCCACCATACGAATGCCTTTATCAAATAAATAAGATAGTTGTACTTTATCTAAAGCAACCCCCATTTTTTGATATTCCGTATTCACTGCTTCAATAGCCATCTGTTCTAAAATAGAATCTGGCATTTGTTCTAAAGAAGAACTAAACTCCTTCATTTTATCGCTTTTTTCTTCATCGCTCATATGAGCAAATGCTTGGTATATATCCGTAGTTGTATCTTGTTCTAAATTCATTAGCATAATTAAGGGAATTAGTAAAGTTTCTTTAAGTTCTTCTGTATTCTCTTTTAATAGATAAATTGTATCTGTTTCCAATAGGGGATATTTTTCTAAATATTCCTTGTATTCTTCTTCCGTTTGATTCGATTTTTCTATTTTTTCATAAGAATTCTCTAAAATAGAGGCATCAGTATCTTTCATGAGAGCTTGTAAACGTAAGTAGGTTTCTTTACGCATTGCCTCTAAGACATGATCCTCAATTCCTCCTTGTTGAATACCAACATTTATAATCTTTGATGTATAATCGGGAAGCATCAAATCACATTTTGCCTGTAAATATAATAGGCATACAACTAGTATTATAGATAACCATAATTTTTGTAAAATTTTAATTATTTTTTTCATTTTTTTGAACTCCTTTCAAACTATCTCTAATACGGATTAAATAACTATATATATTCTGTTTTTCCTCTTCCGTAAAAAGATGACTATAGTATTCACATTCCTGTTTCTTTAACTCCGTTATTTTAGCATATGTTTCTTTGCCTAAATCGGTCGTATATAAATGAAAAATTCGCTTATCATTGGCATCTTTTTTTCTACAAACATATCCAGATTGTTCCATACGTTGAATGGCTTTCGCAATCGTTGACGCTTTCTTTTTTGTATGGGAAACGATAGCACTTTGCATATCCCCTTCATGATGAATAATATAGCCTAATATAATTTCTTGTCCTGGATACAAGCCAATCTCTTGTAACTTCATATAATTTTCTTGAAAGTGTAAAATGAGAATCTCTTCAAATATCTGTTCCATCGTCCCTCCAAATTGTTAGCCAACTAACATTTTATCGTTTATCCTACATAAAAGTCAATATGTAAACATAAATTCTTTTCAATTCCTAGTTTATCTTCTACTTCAATTATAAATTTTCACTACAGCACTCTTCTACATAAAATATTCTATATTTTCTAAGGAAACTTTTCTTGAAATAAAAGCTTCCTGTTCAAAAAAGAACTAAAAAAACATACTGTAAGAACAATATGTTTTTTCGTCATTCAACAAAAAGATAAAGCATCTCCTAAACTACATTCTATTTCGAGCTGCCATTAAAAGTCCGCATGCAACTACAATAACACTAAGTACAGTAATTGTGACTATTGTTGCATCACCTTTACTAGCATTTTCATTTTTTCTAGTAGATGCCTCTTCCTTATTATCTGTTCCATCTGTACTATCTGGATTCGATGTACCTGTTGTTGGCTCTGCCTTCAATTCCTCTGCAAGATCTCCAACAACATCTTCTCTAGAATCTCCCTCGTACATTTCTGTAACAAAATTCATGATCTCTTCACCAATGTCCTCAGTAAAGCCACTAAATGTTTTCTCACCCACAACAATATAAGGAACGCCTGTAACTGTTTCTTCTAGCCTTTCTGCTACTTTATCCATTAACTCTTTGTTTGTTTCATTATACCATACTTCATACCTTACTAAATTAAACTTATTTTTTTCCTCATCTGATAAAGAATTAAAGTACGTCTCTGCATCAGCACAATGTGGACATCCATCGCCTTTGAATAAATAAATATTTACTTTTTCTCGTTCCTCTGCCTTTATACTAAGTGGAATACTTAGTAGAATAAGGGTAAATAACATAAATAATTTTTTCATTCCTTCACCTCCAAACAATCTAAAACAATTATAACACATATTTAGACAAATGTTTTAGTAAATTCTTTTTCTTCTTTATGAAAACACCGTGTTCTTTGAAATGTTTTCTATATTTACATCCATTTCTTTTCTTATATAAGCATATAAATTCATAAAAGACACACTTATTTAAAATAATTTTTTAAAATCACAAAAATCCTTTTTAGCTTCTCTTTTATTTTCTTATCTGTTGTTAAACTACCAATAAATGTTGTCGCTTTTAATATCTTACTAAATGTTACTTTCTCAGTACTTGTAATTCCAGCCTTATCAAATACTAAAAAGATACTGCTTACAAATTCTGCTCTCTCTTCTTTAGGAATATCTTTTAAAAAATCGCGCATTTCTTTATAAAAACGAATACTTTTTTCACTCAGTTTTGTTTCTACAAAAAAACTTCCAAAACATTGCCAACTCATTCCATCGTGCTGAAATAGTCCTTTATTCGAACTCTCAACAACTGTGTAATTTAAGTCATGATATAAAATCATACCTACAACACTTTGTGCTGGAACAAACATTTTCACCTTTCTACTAATGCGTTCATAAGCACCACTATGATACTCCTCTTCACGAACCCCCGGGCCATCAAAATTATAAATATTCTTGACCCGATTCCGAACAAAACTAGAAGCCATCATACAAGAGATAAGAGCCAAATTTCCCCCTTTTGAGTGTCCTCCTACGTAAATATTTTTATCCAAAAAATGAACTTCCTCTTCTAAATAATCAATCGCCATTTGTTGACTAGGAACAGGAAATGCATGGGACATATCAAAGTCTTCCTTCCACCCAATAATAGAACTATCCGTTCCCTCAAAGGCAATATACGTCCATTTCTTTGCATTTTTAAATGTCATTGCACAAAATTGCTTCTCTTTATCTACAACACTTTTATAATTCGTAATGATTAAATTTTTATATCGCCTTGTATCTTTCATCACTTCAAATAAATGATAAGTTTCACGGAAAAGAAGAGGCCTTGCTTTCATATCTTCTGGTTTCACCTTTAAAAAATAAGTTTTAGCTAAAGCAGAAATAGAAATAGGCATAGTTTTATTTGATAGAAACTGATCCAATTCAATATAGGAAAACTCAGCTAAAACAAGAGCATCAACATCATTAAATGGGACTTCATCAAATGTTTTATTTTTATAATAACCAATATAATCTATAATATTTGCCATAAAAAACCTTCCTATTCTCTTCCATTCTAACATATTTCTCTTTTCTTTTAAATATATGTTACAATATTTATGGAGGTTACTCGAATGAAATTGTAAATGCACCAATAAAAATAGAATTGGTTAGTTTAGTCTTTCAATCATCATACTTGTAAAATATAACAAAATTTGTATAATATAAATCGCTGTTTTACCCATAACTGAAA
>CATOJL010000067.1 GCA_951800155.1 uncultured Bacilli bacterium
AAAATTTTAACATAATATTCAACTAAAATTTTAACATAATATTCAACTAAAATTTTAACATATTTATACGAAAAAGAACAGTCTTTTCTTATTTTTATAAAATTTTGTATTCCATATTATTATACGATTATTTAAAAGAAGTAGTCATTGCTTTTGCCAATTTATTATTTTTTATTTCAAAATCATATAAAAAAAGGAAAAGAAGCTTAAAATGCTTTGTTTTCCCTTTTAAATTTTTAATTGCTTATAAATTCTATTTTTGACATTTTCTTTTTTAATTCAAAGGAAAATCTTATTCCATAGCACAACTTTATCATGATCACTAACTTGAATCATTCATTATATCGAATACATCTCATACTTACTTGTTCCACTTCTTTCATAAAATTTTGAAACTGGATTGGAGGCAATTTTTTTTAATTTTTATAACCTTAAGATTTATGAATATTTCCCTTATTCTCCATAAGATATATTTTGTTTACTGTTTCCTGTTGCATAATCAATTTGAATACCTTCCTGCACATTATATACATATACATTGAACTGAATTCCTTTTCCATGATCCTCTACAGAGTAGGCTTCCATCTGCACACCACTCACTAAAAGATTATCTCCCTCAAAAATAGGCGTCACACGATACAAAACATGATTTCTCGTTTCTTTAATATAAGTAGCTACTTTATTTTCAAATTCTAGCATTCCTTTTGTATTCATATGACGAGTACATGTAATAAGATTTTTTTTATTGGCATTTTCACCTGTCAATTGATAGCCAATTAAATGGCAACGATTATATAAATATTTCCCTGATATATGTTTATATTTAACTGTATGCCATCCCGTAGGCTTAATCATTCCAATAGAACCCCTCTCTTTAGTCGGCATCAAATCAAAACCAATATTGGCAAAAGCCTGTCCACATCTTCCTAAAGAATCCAATTCACTATATTTTTCAAATGAGACGATCGAATAATCCTGTTCTTCAAATAAGGGTTCATTGTTATTCAATATCACATAGTCATTGCCACTATAAGGAGGAATATCCCCTATATTATAAGAAATTTGACTTTCTCTTTTTTCCTTTTTTAACCAAATTCTTATCTCCTCTTTATAATAGAAAATTACAAGAAAACCAGCTAAAATAAACAGAAAAAAAAGAATAATTCCTAATTTTTTATTTGTTTCTCCCTTCTTTTTTGCCATAAACATCACCAACTACACTTTCTCAATTCTATTTTAATATCGTTTAATTTCTTTCATTTTAAAATAGGTAAATAGAAAATGCAAGAAAAAAAGAAACTTTTCTAAGTATATCGAATCAAAGTGTAAAGAGAACATCTTAAAAAATACTTCTATCCAAGATAAAAGTATTTCTTTCCTATGAGATTATTTCCACTTTCGATAATCAAAATATTCCCATATGGTATAAAATAAAAATTTTAAATATTTTAACAAGTTTTTCTCCTTCCTAATTCTACAAATATAGAATTTAGCTATAGTAACAAACATTTTGTATACATTTTGTCGAATAATATCAAAATGAGTTTTATAGAAATAAAAACTAGGAATCTAGTTCTATCAAATTTATATTTATTTTTTATATAATAAAACCTAAGCTATATCCAGAATCCAAATCATTTAGAATCCTATTCACATGACCCATATTTCTAAGCCATACTATTTTAATCGAAACAAGATTTCGAGTTTTTAAATTTCTCATCTAAACCATAAAAAAAGATGTTTTTTCACACCTTGGTGTTAAGATAGAAATATAGACACGAAAAACTTTAAGGATGGTATACTAAGGAGAAGGAGAAAGTATCTATGAAGCAAGAACATAAAAGCTATAATGAAGATTACAAAAAAACAATAGTAAACCTATACGAATTAGGAAAAAAGCAGATTTGACAAGAGAATATGGCATATCTTATTCAAATATTAACAATTGAATCAAAAAATATGAAACGATTACTCCCTCAACTTAAGTCATTTCACTACTTATAAAGTAATACTCTATTTTCTATACAAATTATTTCTTTAACAATTGTGCAAAAGACTTTACTATACTTTAACTCTTATATAAGATGAAAAAGAAGGGAGGGAGATAAAATGACATTTACATCTAGCAAAAAAATACTTTCTATGAATCTAAAATATTATAGAATTAAATATACCTTATCTCAAGAAAAATTTGCTGAAAAGGTTGGAAGTAATTTAGTCTATATCAATCAACTTGAAAATTGTAAAAGAAGACCAACCATTGATATGTTAGACAAAATTGCAGATGGAATGAATAAAAATATTGATTCCAAACTAAAGATGACTAGCTCTAAATTATTAAGATACGATTCTAGTCATAAAACAAATTTTATCAGAATAGATGAAAAGAAAAAGTAACCTATTTCAAGTGAAGACCTTTCCATTGTAGATTAGGAATTATTTTATAAATAATTCCTTACAAATATAATTCAAACTTACTATTTGTTATTTTATTCTGCAAAAGGATTCTATCAAAAAAAGAATCTAACAAAACTTATTAGATCCATTTATTTAAAATTACACAAGGCAAACAATTGTTCTGGCACGTGGAAAGAAGGACTTGCCAATTTTTATCTTACTTCTTTCTTAAATTTTAACTATTTTCTTCTAATTTCATATAAGGTGTATCTACACCATCTTGTAATCTAAAATCACATTCTTCTTCGTTTTCAGGTTTTAAATGTAGGGCATGAACTATAATTAAATATGCTTCATGAAACCACTTTCTTATATCTTCATTAGGATGTTTAAATCCTATTATCTCACACGCAAAACACATATGCATATAAAAATGAATTGGATATTTATCACAATTAGAAGCATATTTTTTTATATCTTCTAGACTCATATCTTCAATCATAAAAGGGGTATTTTCTGTTCCAGCATTTTTTAAAACAACATTTCTTATTTTACGAACTAATCTTTTAGAAATATCTTCTTTAGTCAGTCCATCACAACCCCTTAAAGAAGATAAAATGACTGTTTGTTGCTTGTAAGAAATATTATCGTTGCTTAACCAATCCTGCACTACTGATTTCATAATACCTCCTAAATTTATATATTAATGAACATATTTGTTCAATTCATTCACATGGCAGAGCATCTGCACCCATAAGCGAACTCTCTAATACCTCAATTCTAGGCACTTTCTTTTCAATAGGCTTATCTTGAGTATTAAATACTAATGTAACACTATCATCATATAAATATACTTTATTAATTAGTGTATTTATTAAAACTCTTTTATATTTAATATCATTAATGTTGCCTCTCTTTAATTGTACCAGAAAAAACTTAACTTGTCCAACTGTTAATTTGACATTATGACTTTCTTCGATAGCAATTTCATTCTTAATTCTAGTATGTTCGATTTCCATTTTGTTTAATTCTTCAAAAATAGACTTTTTAACACTATCAATATCACATATTTTTAAACTATCAAATAAATTGTTTTTTTGTTTCTCATTTTCTTTCAACATTTTATTAAGTCTTTTTAAAACCGTGCTTTCTCTTTCTTTATCAGCAATTTTAACTACTTCTTCGGCGATTCTCTTAATATTATCATCTGTTAAGACTTCTCTTGCCTGTTCCACAACTAAATCTTCTATATAATCTTTTTGTACTGCCTTTTTATCACAGAGTTTCTTTCTCGCATTATTACACATATAATAGTTATGTAATTTTCCAGTTTTAGAAGTACCACTATAGCCAGTCATAGGTTCTTTACAATGCCCACAGAATAACTTAGTTGTTAATAAATATTCCGTTTTAGCTCTTGCTCTTGCAGGTGCTTTTTTATTTTTAAACATAATATCCTGCACTTTATTAAATGAAGCATCATCAATTATTCTAGGAATAGCATCAGGTGTTTCAACACCATTATAAGTATAGATACCTATATACTTCTTATTTAGTAAAATTCTTCTAATACTACCTTTATTAAAATCACAACCAGTTACAGTTTTTATGTTTCTATCATTCATATATCTTATTATATCAGCCATCAAATCGCCATTGTTATACATTTCAAATATTTTTTGAACGATAGGGGCTGTTTCTTCATCAATAGCATATTTTTTCTTTTTTACTATCTTACCAGTAGCATCTGTAATATTACTATCAACTTCAATTAACTTTAAACCTAGCGGAACAGTGCCACCATTATAATAACAGTTATCAGCATTTATTTTCATACCTCTTTTAACCTTTTGCCCTAACTCAACAGAAAAGTATTCAGCCATTCCCTCTAAAACACTTTCCATTAAAACTCCAGAAGCATCATCACTAATATTTTCACGAGCCGATAACACTCTTACATTATTCTTTTTAAGTTTAGCCTTATATGTAGCACTATCATATCTGTTACGAGCGAAACGGTCTAATTGATAAACTAAAACTCCCTCAAATGTATTCTTGTTGCTATCTTCTATCATTTTTTTAAATTCTGGTCGCTCATCACTTGTTCCACTTTGTGCTCTGTCTATATATTCGCCAATAATAGTGTAATTGTGTTGCTTCGCATAATTTCTACAATATTCTAGTTGTCCTTCAATAGATTGCTCATTTTGATTATGAGAACTATATCTTGCATATACTACTACATTCATTATTTACCACCATTCTTTTTTAATTCATTAGCAATATTCTTTGAAATCTCCGATATTGTAAAGAGAGATTGATATTCTAAATCTTTAGGCTTTAACATAATTGGCTTTTTATAGTATCCTTTATTGTTTTGTTCAGTAAGAAATGTATTACCTGGATATTGACTTACACGAGCTTTAATATCAACAAAGGAATGTTCAAAAAGTGCATCTAATAACTCTATAAACAAAGGAGCAAGATTTGGACTTAATAATTTATTAAGTGTATCAATTGTATTTTTGTTTTTTTTATTAAGTTCTTCCAGTCTGTGTAAAGCACCATTAGAAAAGCCAAGCATTTTTTCTATATCTTCATATTCAGGTTTATAATACTTTTTTCCACGATAAAGATAATCTAATGAAACATTAAAATAATCTGCATAAGTTATTGCTTTTGTAAGTGATAAACCAATTTTTCCTTTTTCTAATTTAGAAATAGTTTGTTTTGGATATTCACTATCACTAAACCTTGCATCTCCATCAAGTTCCTCAAATAACTTTTCTTGTATAAGATGAGCATCTTTCCTAAGTTTCCGTAATCTTCTTCCGATTTCTATATCATCATTCATGTAAACACCTTTTTCTGTATTAGTAACTTAATTATACTACTTTTGATAATTAAAAGTCAATAATAGTAACCAATTACGATATACTTTTATTTATGGTACTATGAATTTGTCAACCGATAAAAGGCCTTTATTCGAGACAAAAGGAGTGATTTTAAACTATATGATTGATTAAGTTTTGTTTAAGCTAATTAAGTAAAGGTGGTGCAATGTGATAGTAATTAGTGATGAACAAATTAAACAAATAGCTAATAGTATTGTTTTTGATGTTCTTCACTACATTCAAGAGCACCAAGAAGAATACGAACAGTTTTTAGCTGAGGAGAACTCAACAAGTAAATCTGTTGATATTAAAAATTTAGAAAGGAATTATGATATGGACAAGAAAAATCCTACTGAGGCTATCTTTCAACAAATAGCCTATCCTGTAAATAATGCAGAGAATAAGGTGCTTAAGGCTACACCTAAATCAAAACAGCCAAATACTAATGCAAGTACAAGTATCTATAATAATATTATGGATACTTTGGAAACAGAAACTAAAGGAGGGACTAACAATGGACAACAGCAACAACAATAATGTTGCTTCCGCAAATATAAATAATATATTTGCCGAACTAAGCGTACCCTATAATGATATAGAAGTACTTACGACTAGCTCTAAAGAGCTGGAGCTAGTCGACTATTATTTTGATAGTATAACTTGTAGTAATAAAGAGATAGAAACTCTACTATATGAGTGCATTGGTTACAGCTTATGCAAAACAGCTAAACTCAATAAAGCATTTATATTTAAAGGCTCAGGACGCAACGGCAAGTCTAAAATATTCAGAATTTTAGAAGCTTTACTTGGAGATAGTCAATGTTCTCATGAGCATTTAGAACAACTTTCAGGTAGTAAAGCTGGAAGCAAATCGACAGTTAAAACTTTAAATGAGTGTACTGTGAATATTGCTGAAGACCAGAAACAGCCAAAGTATATTAACAATTCGTTAATTACTAGGTTAATATCGGGAGAACCAATATCGATAAATGATAAGTGGGAAGATTTTACCTTAGTACCTTATGCTACATTGTTATTTTCAGTGAATGAGGTTATAGACTTCAAAGAAACAGGTATATTTATAACTGATCGCTTTGTAGTCATTCCTTTTAATAATACTTTCACTGATGATAATAACAACCGTGATATAAATATAGGAGAGGAATTATGCAAACCCAAGTCATTGGAAATTATTGCAACCAGGGCTGTACAAGCATTCAAAAAAGTGCTTGAGAATGGTAGATTCACTATTCCTACTATTGTGGAAGAAGCAACTAGAAACTACTTCATGGAATGTAATAATGTTGCAGAATTTTGTAGCATATTCCCGTTAAAAACTATTATGATTAAATCACAACTTTATAATGAATATTGCAACTGGTGTAAGGATAATAATAGAGAAGCTGTTAGCAACTCCATATTTGGCAAAGAAGTTCTAGCTCTAGGGTATAGAGCAGAACGATACTCTTTCGGTAATAAGAGGAACACTTACTATGCTAGTCAAGATTTTGATAATTCAGAATGTAAAGTCATATATGACAACTATCTTAAATATATGTGTTTTACAGAAGAAGCAGACATTGCGTACGACAATGATAAAAAGCTTTATTCCTGTGGAAAGACATTTAATGATTATCTATGTGATTGTTTCTATAATAGAATTCCTATTGAGAATACCAAATAACTCTATAATCCCTCTGTGAGCTTCTAAGAGCCTCTAGGAGGGCTTTTATCATATAAGGCGATAAAATTTTTGTAAATATACATATACCCCTGTAGGTCTTATAGAAGCCCCTAGAGGGGTTTTATTATGGAATGGTCCTATGCCACTATGCCACAAGGCATAAGTGAGTCTTTGTACAATTATTCTTAAGTATATTCTTCCATTATTAAAGTACGAAGTACTTTAATAAGTGTATCATTTATAGATACATTCACAAAAAAACGCAATGCGTTAGCTACTCGATTAGATGTTAAACAAAAGGGTGCTCTTATGTTTCTATTTAACATCTAAAAATAGACTATCACAATGCGTTATACTTATATATATACTTTTGTTAACTAATCAGTCGATTCTATATTATGTTATTTATATTTAACTATAAGAAAACTATAGTTATTTCACTATAGTTGATTCTTACAAACATTTTAATTAATTATATTATTCTCACTTGTTACATTTCAAATTTCATTC
>CATOJL010000068.1 GCA_951800155.1 uncultured Bacilli bacterium
CTGATTTAATCCTAAAGTTGCAGGAAGTCTGCAACTCCTCCTACCGTGCTTTGTAGTACACACTCTTTCAGGCTGTATATTATATAGAAAAATAAATTTAGTTCAAGTTTTCATACCTATGTATGCCCTGAACGAAGTGAAAGGAATGAAGCTTAAAATGGATAATGAAATTACATACTACTTATTATTAAGGGGTGTATCTGTTGCTGATATAAAAAAGTTAAACAGTGATTTGGCGAAAATACAACCGAAAGAAGACAATATTTTTGATATAGATTTTCAAAAGCAAATTCTTTTTAACTCAGCATTTCTAGAATCAAGTCAATTATGTAGTTTGGTGAATGAAATGAACCGTGGAGATTACGTTATGGTTGATCGAATTTTAGGTCAAGATTGCGATAAAACATTTACGCCAGAGGAAATAATAGAAGCATTTAATTTTTCAGATAGTGATGTTAGAGACAACAACATAAAAGCGCTTTATATTCTAGCGTCTAAAAAAGTACAACAAAAATGCATATATAAGAAATTTAAAAAACGTTTAGCTGAAAATTTAGAACCTGTAAAGATAAAATAAGTAACTTGCATAAAATTAAAAAATCTAGTATAATGTATATAGATGGAAGAAATTCCATACAATAAAAAAGAGATACGTAGAACTTTGGTTGGTTAAGCGTTGTCTCTAATCATAATTGATAAAGAAAACGCTATGACAAAATTGCCAAGCGTTTTCTTTTTTAGTCTTTATTTTTGAGTCTTAGGTCTAAAAGTAAAATTAGGAACAAGAACATAACTAAATATTCCATAAATCCACATACATACCCATCACTTCTGTTTAGAAGTGCTTTTTAACATACATTTTTTCTTTCATTTCTAACTAAAAGAACATATTTCAACAATATCATTTGTTTACTTCTTTCGAACAAACCAATTGGCTCGAATATCACAACTACTACTTGATGGTGCCGGATCTGGTAAATCAAGTGAAATAATAACAGGAACTTTAAACGCAGAACCAAAAGCAACACAATTTCCGGGCTGTAATATTTTTATTTTCTTAATAGTTTCATTCGTAATATTTGGAACAATTTCTCTTACATATTCAATATCTTTTGGATGTAGCATTCTAAAAATCAAAAAATTGGAGCATTGTGATAAAGAAGTTTCTGATAATTCAGATGGTCTTTGTGAAATTAAACCAAGTAAAACACCATATTTTCTCCCTTCTTTCGTTATTCTTTCAAAAATATTATATCCAAGTAAAAAATTATCATTATCGTTTTGTACATAACGATGGGCTTCCTCTAAGATAATATGAAATGGCATACTAGCACGAACAGGTAAGGCTTTTGCATAATCAAATAATAACTTAGAATATATTTTTGTAATATTTTTTGCTAAGCGGTCATCAATGTAATTAATATTGAAATTAATAATTTGCGCTTTAAAGCCTTCTTTTGTCATTAATAGTAAATGGATATAGTCATCTCTTGTGATATATTCAGGATAATCAAAATAGATGCTTTCATCCCCACTCGCTAGAGAATGAATACGAACCTTTAAAACATTTGCTTCATCATAAATTTTATCACTTTTTAAAACACCTTCTGAGATTAAAGCAAAATCAAAAGCATCTTTTAAATCATTTAAACTATATTTAAAAGAACCATCGGGTAATGTAAGTACGTAATCTTCTGTTAAAAAAGAAGACATAAAATTCATAATCAATTCCATTTCTCTAATTTTTCCTGTTGCATCAATATTCATACAATGTTTTAGTGGTCTTGTATATCCAGGTTGTTCAATTAATGTTTCTAAGTTTAATTCACTTGTATTATAGTAAGATAAAACGGAAAAAACTTGATCACGAATTGCGGTAGAAGATCTCCCACTTGATAATATATCAAGCAATGCTCTAGCAATAATGTCATTCTTACTTTTAATAACTAACTTTTCCTCCTGTGCGAAAATAGTAACGAGTTTTAAAGCTTTTTCAATAATCTGTATTTGCGAATGCTTCTCTGCTCCTAATAAAAGTGCAACATCATCAACCCCTAATAGCCATAAAGGAATACGTAATAATTCAGCTTCTTCATCTTCTGTATTTGTTGTATATGCCTTAAAATGAATTTCAGGAACTTTTTTATTTAATCCCGCAAAAGCTGTATGGTATTCTCCATAAGCATCAAACATAAAAATACTTGCTTTGTAAGGAAGAGGATTTTCCTTAGAAAAAAGGTTTTGTAAAGTACGAGCAATTCCACAAGATTTTCCTGTTCCTGTGGAACCAAAAATGGCAAAATGCTCACTAAAAAACTTATTAATATTTACGCTAACTTCTAAATTTTTATAAATTGGACTTTTTCCTAAATATAAATCTCTTGTATCATCATAACTCGCTACACTAATAATATTCTTAACTAAAAACTCTGGGACAAGATCTACTAAAGAGGAAAAGCCCGGTTTAGCAATGACACCAAAAATAAAAGTAGAATCACGCATCTCTCCTACTAAATTAATAGAAGCAATCCCTTCTTTGATATTTACAATTTCTCCAATTACATTTTTATCATCTGTTTTAAGGGAAACATAGTGATGAATTAAATCTTTATTTTCTAATACTTCCTTATTTACTTTTACATAAATGATATTTTCTTCTACTCCAATAACTTTTCCTAACATAAAATCCTCCTCTATTCTTCCTCATTATTATACAGGAATTCCTTCTAAGTTTAAAGTTTTTTAACTAAAAAAAGAAGTCCTTTACAACCCTTTTTTAATCTAAACTATGTATCTTCTTTTTCGCATATTGATATAGCTTTGCTACATCTGCAATATCTACAGTATCTCCACTCCCTGCCACATTGGCGGCTTTTACATAAAGAGGATCCATTTGTTTTCTTTTTTTATAATGTTGGTATGCTTTCGCCACATCAGCTATATTCACATCGCCAGAACCTGTAACATCTCCTAAAATAAAAATCGTATATTCCTCTTCTACAGCTGTTGACTTTAAAGTTAGAGTCGTTCCTGTTCCTATATAATCATCATCCCCTAGTATATTTCCTTGCTGGTTCCTATAAAGAACCGTGATATGATTTGGTACAAAAGGAGATAAAAGATTTTTTATATTTTTAGAAGGTGTTTTTAAGGAAACCAATTGATTATTAAACTGATCGATTATATATTTTTCATCATTCCAATAACTATGGAAGAGATTGCCAAAAGAAATGTTAGTCCAACGATTTTCCCTTCGTTCCGACAAAGAAAAACTACCATGTAACATTTTGAAAAGAATGTTTTCATCTACCTCTACCTGTTTAAGCTGTAAAGCATCCGTAATATCTATATAAGAAGCATTATTTCCCTTAAAATAAGAAAGTTTCAATTGAGTTTGATAAAGTCACATCACTATGTATAGCATTATTTTCTAAATTGACATATACCAAATTAGGAAATCGCTGCAAGTTTTTCACAATTCTATCCCCATTTCCTCCTGTTTGAATACTTCTTGCATTTGGACAATCTATCCGAGTTACACGTTGCGCATTTTTTTCTATAAATTGTAATCCATAATGTTCCAGATTTATAAGATATTGCGCATCTCAATCCCCTCTACCTTCTTGTAGACAACAATCTTTCTCTGCTTGTACTGTAGCCTTTGCTCTATTATAAATATTTTCAAAACTCTCAAAAACATGCAAACATTGATTTGCCACCGTTTCATTAATAAAAAAATCATTATATTTGAAATTCAATTCATTACGAATTTCTAATTCTTCTTGCGTATCTGCTAAAACAACATATGGCATACACAATGATAAAAATAAGATAAATCCTCCTAGCTTCCTCATAACTCTCACTCCCTATAAAAAACTTTTTCTTGTATACACATCAACACCTTTTAATGTATACAGTTTAATAGTCGCTTTTTTCATCACCTTAATAAACCCTAAACCCTCTATCACAATATCTTCCTTTTCCTCAATCATAAATGTGTAAGCCTCTAAATTCTTCAATTTATCATTATCCTTATAAAAACGAACAATAGGTAAATTATTTGAAATATAAAAAACAATATTATTATCTTCTTCGACTTCTAGCCTCACCAATTGATCAATTAAAAAAATTTGATCCGATTTTACTTGAAATATAGTTGGTTTCAATTCTGTCTTAGGAACAATATTTCGAAGTGTTTCTGCATCTACTTTATCCACAATACTATTTGAAATAAGTAGTCCAGGCGTATCAACAAATGTTAGTTCTTCACTTATTGGTATTTCAATCATATCTAGGGTTGTAGAAGGTAAAATAGACGTTGTAATCTGTCTTTTGTGATTGGAATAATTATAAATGATCTTATTCATTAAAGTTGATTTTCCAGCATTTGTAATTCCTACTACATAGACACGATCTGATTTTTTATATTGAAAAACAAGCTCCATCAATTCATCTAAATGATAGTTCGTTTTACTACTTACAATAATTTTATCTAAAATAGAAAAGGGAAGTGTATCAAAATATTGCAATAATTTTTCTTCATAAATCCTTTTTGGAAGCAAATCTCTTTTTGTCAAAACTAAAAGAACATCATTATGAATATATTGTCCTAACTGCTCCAATTCACCAATATTTAATAAGTCAACTAATAGTAAAACTAAATCTTTACTCTTATCAATTTTCTTAAATATTTTTGAAAAATCTTTATTTGTTCGATCAACAACTTTATACTCATTATAATTTTGAATACGAAAGCATCTTTCACATAATTCTGATTTATCTATAAGTTCACTTCGAATATAGCCTTCCTTATCCATGTCTTTTGTCTGCAACATGAGTCCACAACCAACACACTTTTTATTCATAGTATCTCTCCTTAAAAAATAAACCTTTAGCGCCCATTTTCTTAAATATCTTTTTCTCTCTTTTGCGATTTATCCTTGAAAAAAAGTTTTCTTCTTCTGATAAAGGGCAAAGTAAAATGGTTGTAATCCCTACCCGATTCCCGCCTTTTATATCTGTTAACAGTTGATCTCCTATAATCGCAACCTCACATGGTTCTATTTTGTATTCTTTAAATAATTTTAGAAATTTTCTCTTGCATGGTTTAAAAGCAGAAGAAACGTAAGGCACCGAAATTGTTTCGCTAATCTGCTTCACACGATGCTTTGAACCATTGGAAAACAGCAAGATCTGAAAACTGTTTTTTAAATCCTCTATCGTTTTTCTTACCTCTACATCTATACATGGTTCCTTATACTTTAACACTGTATTATCCATATCTATTAGAAGTAACTTAATCCCATTCTCTTTTAAACGCTCAAAATTAATATCACTCATTTTATTCTTATATATATCTGGTCTTAGCTTCTCCATTCATAGCACTTCCTTATATTAACATTCTAACATAAAAGGTTAAGAAATGCTATACCTTGTAAAATTTCTGATTATTTACAATTTGCATAAAGAAAAAAATTCTTCAAAAATGGAAATAAAACTCTTTTCTCACTCCCATTTCTATAAAACAAGAAAGCTTTTAAATTAATTTTAGATAGAATTCCATTTAAAAGAACCATCAATAGATAGTTCAAATTTTTTTATTTTCTTTTGAAACAGATTTTTTTTATACGCACTCTACAGTCTTCGACTTCTGTATACTCTTCTAAATACTGTTTTTCTTCTGTACTAAATGGAATAGTTCCAACAATGACTCCATAAATTAGAAAAAAAAGGGCCAGTACAGTATCAAAAGAATCTTGACCTAGTAAAAAGCAGGAAATACTTGCTGATAAAGCCATTCCTCCCGTTGTAAAACAAATTAACTTCTTTCTTAAAAAACTTTCCTTTTCTTCTAAGGAAAGAATCAATCTCTGGTAATACTCCTCCTGTTTCTCCTGTGGTATCTTTTTTAATTCCATCCATTTATTTAATAATTGAAATGCCTTCTGAAAATCTTCTTCCATAGTCCTCCTAGTCATTTATTCTACACGCCTTCATTTCTTTTTCATATCTTATAATAGGTGATTATCTATGCCAAACAATTGTAATCGAAATAGGGGTTGTGGATGTTGTTATCCATGTATGTTTATTTTTATTATTTTAGCTTTCTATCAATTTATTTTAACTTTTTTTATTCTCACACGATTTAATTTTTTTCTATTTTTCTTCTTCCTATTTTTAAGCGTTTTGTTCTTTTGTTTTACTATATGAATTGATCCATTTTGAACACTTATATAAAAGATCAATCTCTCTTGTAAATTGATTACAAGTAGAAAATATAGATTCTTCAAATTCCAATTTTGGTGGAATACAAATTAAGATAAAAAGCAACATTCTTTCCTCTTCTAAAAGAGGATATTTTTTTTCATAAGAACGAAGAAGTAACTCAAAATCAAGTTCTAAAGCATGGTTTCTATAAAGCTTGTATAAATCAAATATAGGAATATCAATTCTGGCCTGATTCCAACTTGTAAGATAAGAATTATGATTTTTAATAAAATGATCTAATCTCAAATTGTTGTGTAGAACTACAAAACGAGCTCTATGTTTGCTTTGGACAAGTTCATACCATGTATCTAGACTTTCACGTGCATAATAAAGAGAGGAGAAAATAAGATTAATGTTTCGAGCTAAAAGATAAGAGGGAGGGGAAGGATATATTTCTTTTTCGATCATATCAATCATATCGTTATAGTATTCCTCTAAATGTTCAATATTTCCCGAAATATCTTCATACATTTTCTTAAAATAATCTACTTCTATCTCTTTATAAAAAGAAGTTTTACTATGAAGAAGTGCTACTAAATCAATTAAGTCCATAATTTTTTGTTCCTCAGGATAATCAATATCTTCAATATAAGGAGTCACCTCATATTGTTCGTCTTGTGCTAGTACCTCTGGATAATAATTGAAATTTCGAGCAGTCAGATATCCATAAATATCCCCTCGATACATATTCTTTTTCTTTATAGCATAAGTATTTCCTTCCACATCTATAAAATAAACATTCCCTGATTTCTCATAACGTGTAGGTTTTAAATTATTTTTCTTTAAAAATTCATGCAACTGTTTCATTAATAAACGGAATTAGAATTTTATCATGAATTGCAATATTTGTTAAATCATTATAATCTTCCAAATCACTTCTCGTTATACTATATTTATCTAAAATGGATTCAATTGTATCTCCTTCTCTTACAATATACACTTTATAGCTTTTATAAATTTCTGTATTTGTGTTTTTAATAGAAGTTAACGGAGTATCTTCCAATTCAACGCATCTTTCTTTCGACTCTTTCACTCGATTTTCTTCTTCCTTTTTATCATATATTTCTTCTTTCTCTATCTTTTCTACTTTTTCCTCCTGTTGTACGATTTCCTCTTTTTCCTTCTCCTGTATTT
>CATOJL010000069.1 GCA_951800155.1 uncultured Bacilli bacterium
CATACCTCCAAGCACTTCAATTACCACTATTCTGCAGTATTTTTACCTTATTTACTATCTACTTATATCAAATTGATCTTTATTCGTAAATTTTTGAGAAAAAACAGTTTTTGTCCTAAATAAATGTTATTAATACAAAAATTTCCTTTCACACTTAAATTATATCATAAGTAAGTGCAGAAGGGAATTGATTTTATTTATCACTTTTGTTTTGATCTAATAACTTCTAAACCACCCATATAAGGTTGAAGTACTTTTGGAATTTGAATAGAACCATTTTCTTGATAATTATTTTCAATTACAGCAATCATTCCTCTTGGTGATGCTACAACTGTATTATTTAAAGTAGAAAGGAATTGATTTCCATTTGTTGTTCTCATTCGAATGCTTAACCTTCTAGCTTGCGCATCACCTAAAGTAGAACAAGAACCAACTTCAAAGTATTTTTGTTGTCTTGGACTCCATGCTTCTACATCACATGATTTTACTTTTAAATCTGCTAAATCACCACTACAGCATTCAAGTGTTCTAACAGGTACATCTAAACTTCTAAAGAACTCCACTGTAAACTGCCACATTTTGTTATACCAATCCATTGCCTCTTCTGGTTTACATAAAACTACCATCTCTTGCTTTTCAAATTGATGTACTCGATAAAGTCCTCTTTCTTCAAGACCATGTGCCCCTACTTCTTTCCTAAAACATGGCGAATAAGAAGTCATAGCAATTGGCAATTCTTTTTCATCAATAAGTTGGCCCTTGAATTTACCTATCATAGAATGTTCACTTGTTCCAATTAAATACAAATCTTCCCCTTCAACTTTATACATCATTGCATCCATTTCTGCAAAAGACATTACACCATCTACAACATCTCCTTTAATCATAAACGGTGGAATACAATAAGTAAATCCTTTCTCAATCATAAAATCTCTTGCATAACTTATCATGGCCTCATGAAGTCTTGCAATATCTCCCACTAAATAATAAAAACCATTTCCACTTGTTCTTCCAGCTGCTTCTTTATCTAACCCATTTAATGCTTCACAAATATCTGCATGATGGGGAATCTCATAATCTGGTACTACGGGTTCTCCAAATTTTTCAATTTCAACATTGCAACTATCATCTTTTCCAATAGGTACAGAATCATCAATTAGATTTGGAATGATTAACATTTTTTCTTTAATTTGTTCTTCAATCTTACTTTCTTCTGCCTCGATCTCTACTATCTGGTTGTTAATTTCTACAACCTCTTCTTTCTTCTGAGTAGCCTCTTCTACCTTGTTCTCTTTAAAAAGAATCCCTATTTCATTACTTAGTTGATTTCTCTTTGCACGAAGTGCATCTTTTTCTTGTTTTCTTTTTCGAACCACTTCATCTAATTTTTTCACTTCATCTACTAAGGGAATCTTTTCCTCTTGAAATTTCTTTCTAATGTTTTCCTTTACTTTTTCTTCATTTTCTCGAATTAGTTTAATATCTATCATTTTTATTCCTCTTTTCTTCTATCGTCACAACACCAAAATTCATTTTTTTCTTTTTTACATCTATTCTTTTATAGACTTCTTATTTATATATAATAGCATAAGTTTTTTTATAAGTAAATTAAAAAGGATTAGAAAAATAGGATTAAAAAGGAAAGTACATAAACGACTTTCCCTTTCTTTATGTTCGAAAAAAGGCGATGCAACAAATATAAATTCTTATTTAGGATAAGGATTCATATGAATATGAATGTACTTTGTTCGCTCATTTTTCTCTTTTAAATTTTTTTCAATCATCTCTATCTCATCGTGTGCCTCTTTTAAAGACAAATTGGAATACATACTTACCTCAACCGTTAAACTATAGAAATATCCATATTTCATAATAATTAAATTATCAATATGATGAACAAGTGTACTTTGTAAGATTATATTTTCCACCTCTTCATAATAAATGGTATCACTTTCTTTTTCCCCAATCAAAATACTAACATTTTCCTTCAAAATAATAAATCCTGTATGAACAATAAATAATCCAACAAGGACACTCGCTATCTTATCTGCATAAATAAAGGGATGAAAATATCCTTCTAATTGTATTAAAATACTAGCAATAAATACAACTATGGAACTAATAACATCTGTACTAGATTCTTTCCCAGAAGCAATCAAAATTTGATTATCCAGTTCTTTTCCCTTCTGCATTAAGTATCTCGATAAAATAAATTTAGAAAGAATAGTAAATAAACTAACAATAATGACGATTTTACTTGGAATTTCAACATCTTTCTGTAAAACACTTCCTATGAGAATGCATCCAATTCCTACAACAATAAGTCCGATCATTGCACTGGTTACATATTCAATACGTCCGTGTCCAAAGGGATGTTTTTGATCCTCTGGTTTTCGTGCTAAGACATTTCCAAATAAAGCAACAACATCTGTAATTAAGTCACTAAACGAATGAATTCCATCTGCAACTAAAGCGCTTGATTTTGAAATAAGTCCAATCATTACTTTCACAATGGAAAGAAAAAAATTGGTAAAAAAACTAATAAGCATAACACAAGATGTACTTCTCAAAATAACCCCTCCTACTTCGCTTGGTACCAATCACTTCCATATTCTACATCTATCTTTAATGGAACTTTTAAATCTGCAATATGTTCCATGACATCTTTCATGATTTGAATTGCCTGTTCTTTTTCACTCTCTAACGCATCCAAAACAAGTTCATCGTGTACTTGAATAATCATTTTGGATTTTAAACCTTGCCTTTTAAATTCAAAAGCAAGTTTTACCATGGCTAACTTAATAATATCTGCACTTGTTCCTTGAATTGGTGTATTTAAGGCAATCCGCTCTCCCGTTTGCCGTATCACATAATTTTTATTATTTAACTCATCAATTATTCTTTTTCTTCCATATAAAGTTTTTACAAATCCATCTTGATAAGCTTTTTCTACCATTCTATCCATATATTCTTTAATTCCCGGATATGTTTCTAAATAATTTGTAATAAACTCTTTTGCCTCGTGCGTTTTCATACCAATATTTTCAGACAATCCGTAACTACTAATACCATAAATAATCCCAAAATTAACCGCTTTTGCAATTCTTCGCATATCCTTGCTTACTTCTTCTTCGGCTACATGAAAAATCTCACTAGCTGTATGCATATGAATATCTTGATTTTTCTTAAAAGCTTCGATCATCGTTTCTACATTTGCCATATGAGCGAGTAGACGTAGTTCAATTTGAGAGTAATCCCCACTAATTAGAATAGAGTCCTCACTTGGTGTAAATACTTTTCGAATCAATCTTCCATATTCATTACGAATGGGTATGTTTTGTAAATTGGGTTCAATAGAAGATAGTCTTCCTGTTCTTGTCAAGGTTTGGGTATAAATCGTATGAATTTTCCCATCTTCTAAAATAAAATTACTTAAACCTTCTACATAAGTCGCATAAAGCTTTGTTACTAAACGATAGGAAAGAATTTTTTCTATAATGGGATGTTCATCCTTAATCTTTTCTAAGATTTCCACTGCTGTTGAATAATTTTTCTTTGTTCGTTTGGGATAGGTAAGCTTTAACTTTTCAAACAAGATTTCCCCTAATTGCTTTGGAGAAGAGATGTTAAATATACAATCTGCAGCGGCATAAATTTCTTCTTCTAAAACAGCAATTTTTGCTTTCATCTCCTCGCCCATTGCCTGTAGGGTATCTCGATTTACATAAACACCCACATATTCCATATCTCCAAGAACATAAGCAAGAGGATGTTCCATTTCATAATAAAGCGAGTTCATATTTTCCTCTTCAAGCTCTTTTTTTAATCGCTTTTGGATTTCATAGACAAATTTTGCTTTCGATACAGCATTTGCTGCAATCACATCCATACTTGGTTCTTTATATACTTTTATCTTCTGCATATAAACATGATGATAATATGGTATCGCATAATCAAAAGAATTTCCCAAATATGCAATATCTTCTTTCACATGATAATCTAGTAAATAAGCAGCTATCATAACATCAAAATCAACCTTAAAATCATCGATATGCATCCATTTAAAAGCAACATAAACCTTTTTTAAATCATACACGTAAGCAATATAATTTTTTATTTTTGGATAAGCTTCTTTAATTAAATAGGAAGGAATGAAAAAACTTTCTGTATCATTATAAATACCAAGTCCTAAAACTTTACACATGTGATAATTCGTACCCAATAGTTCCATATATAAACTAGATGGTTTCGTTAATTGAATTTCTTCTATATTTTGAATGATTTTAGCAGATTCTAACTTTCTTTCCACGGTTTGATCCATTTTTGATAAAAAAGACTGAAACTCAAATTCTTCATATAATTTTATCAATGCTTTGGTATCTTGTTCTTTTATTTTAACATCATCTATATGAATTTCCATAGGAACGCTTCTATAAATGGTTGCTAGATCATAACTCATAAAAGCATTTTCTCTATCCTTTTCTAATTTTTCACGCATTTTTGGTGTTAAGTCTGCAAGATGATCATAGACTCCTTTTAGTGAGCCATAATCATGTAATAATTTTAAGGCCGTTTTTTCACCAATTCCATTTACACCCGGAATATTATCAGAAGCGTCACCCATAAGTGCTTTTAAATCAACGACTTTAGCTGGTTCAATTCCATAATCTTCAAAAAATGTTTTTTCATTGTAACGAATAAAATCTTTTTGTTTCAAAAGTTTCATATCTACATCTGGACTAATGAGTTGCAGTAAATCCCGATCGCTTGAGATAATAGTTCCAATAAATTCTTCTTTTTCATCACAAAATTTAGCAAATGTCCCAATAATGTCATCTGCTTCATAGTTATCACATTCATAATATTTTATTCCCATATGCGTCAAAAGTTCCTTGCATAAAGGAATTTGTACTTTCAATTCATCTGGAGTAGCATTTCTTCCTGCTTTATATTCTGTATATTTCTCATGTCTAAATGTTTTTCCCTTATCAAATGCAACAATCATATAAGTTGGTTTTTCTTCTGTTACAATTTTATGAATCATACTTGTAAAACCAAAAAGAGCATTCGTAGGAACACCTTCCTTATTTTTCATCAAATTTCCATTATATGCAGTTGCGAAATAACTTCGAAACACCAAATTATTTCCATCAACTAAAAGAATTTTTTCCATAGAATCACCTCTGTTTATTATACCATGCCTAAAAGTACATCCGCAATGTTCTTTCAAAAGATTTTTCTCCTATCTCGCATATAGAATCATTATATAAAATGAAAAAGATAGAATCGCATGCATACTTTCTATAATCAATTCCAATTTATTATTCTCATTACATAAAGACACTTGAAGAGATTGAAAATTTATTGATTGTTTTCTCTTCCTATTTTAAAACAATTTATCCTATTTTAAAATGATTCAAAAAACAGAATCATAAACAAAAAACAAGGAAAACATAAATAGGTAACCTTGTTTTTTCATTTATAATTTATGATGTAATTTTAACATCTCTATTAACATTTTATCTCTATATTCCGCTAAACTTGCATCATTATTTCCAAGTGCTTCTGGACGATTTTTTATCTCTTCTTCTACACCTTCTCTAGCCATTTTCCCAAATTCTTTTGGAAATTCTTTAAAATCAGCCATATCTTGTAACCATAGGTTGATAGAAGGCCCTAAATGTTTTAATAAGCCATCAATCCCATTTTGTCCACCACCAAGTTGGAAAACCAAAGAAGGACCCATAATTCCCCACCGAAGTCCCGGCCCATAAGTAACTGCTTTATCTGCATCTTCAATACTACAAACACCTCTCATAACTAGGTCACATACTTCACGGTAAAGGGCCATTTGAATACGATTACAAATAAATCCAAGTGCTTCTTTTTGTAAAACAACAGGTTCTTTTCCAATAGATGTATAAAAGGCTTTGGCAACTTCTACAACTTCCTCACTTGTTTTCTCACCCCTAGTAATTTCCACAAGGGGAATTAGATGAGGTGGATTATAAGGATGTGCTCCAATAAATCGTTCAGGACATTTCGCATTGGAAGCGATTTCTGTAATAAGTAATCCTGATGTTGAACTTACAATAATCGTGTCATCACTCGTATATTGTTCTATCTGTTTAACCATTTCTTTTTTTATTTCATAGCTTTCTGGACCAGATTCAACAAGAAATTGTATATCTCGCACAGCTTCTTCCATAACGGTTGTATAAAGAATTCTATTTTCTATTTCACAAATTTCTTCTTCTTCAATCACATGATTTTTCCATAGTGAACGTAAACTTTCGTTAACTCTTTTTTTTGCTAGATCTAAACTTTCCTCTGTAATGTCATAAACAAATACGTCAAATTTTTTTAAAGCAAAATAAAGGGCCCAACTATACCCTATCACTCCAGCACCCACACAGGCTATTTTTTTTATTTCTTCTACTTTCATATATTCCTCCCTATTTTCTATTTCAATCTCATTTTACCACAAAATTCCTAACACTTAAACTTTTCGTATACAAAAAAAGTAAAATACACTTGTACTTTACTTATTTTAAAATAGCTTTAATTCTTCGTACACCAGCACTACTCGCTTCCTCTTTTACAATTTTAAATTCTCCTAATACAGAAGTATGTTCTACATGAGGTCCCCCACATAATTCTTTTGATACATCCCCTATTGCATATACAGTGACTAAGTCTGGATATTTTTCAATAAACATACATTCAGCTCCACTTTCAATGGCTTCTTTCTTTTCCATTTCCTGCTTTACAACTGGTAAATCTTCTCGAATCCATTCATTTACTAATTTTTCTACTTGTTCTTTTTCTATATCCGTTAATTTATGATCACAAGAAAAGTCAAAACGCATTCTCTCTTCTGTAATGTTAGAACCTTTTTGATGCACATCTTTCGAAACGACTTGCTTTAGGGCTGCATTTAAAAGATGGGTAGCTGTATGGTATTTTGTTTCTACCTCACTATTTCCAGCAAGTCCTCCTTTAAACTTCCCACTCGATGCTGTTCTAGATTTTTCTTGATGTTCCTTAAATTTCAAATAGAATCCTTCTGTATCTACTTTCAATCCTAGTTCACTAGCAAGCTCCATTGTTAGTTCCAAAGGAAATCCAAATGTATCAAATAGATGAAAAGCAACTTCTCCTTCAATATCCCCTTTTTCACTAACACGAACAAATTCTTTTAATCCTTTTTCTAAAGTTTTATTGAATTTTATCTTTTCATTTTGTAGTACATCATAAACAACTTGTTCATTATCTTCTAATTCTTTATAATACCTTTTATATTTTTCAATGATTTTTCTTGCAATTTGTGTATCCCAATCACTTTCAATAGAAA
>CATOJL010000070.1 GCA_951800155.1 uncultured Bacilli bacterium
GTGTTTGTTGTGGAAAAAAAGCAGAACATGTAGTTGTTTGGGCACTTCAGTACTAATTCGACAAAATATGACCAACAAAAACGTTATAGTATAGATGGTGAAGGGTATGAATTTGAAAAATATTTTACCAGCTATTCTATGCATACTTGTTGGTTTTTTTATGAGTAATTTTATGTTTCAGCAATATGATAAAGAGGGAGCTTCAAAAGTATCTTCAGAGCGAAATAATGTGTACTTTTTTCAAATTGGTGTATATTCGAGTTTAGAGAATATGAAAGAGAGTTTGAAAAATGTGGAAACATATATTTATGAAGAAAGTGATAAGTTATTCTATGCTTATGTTGGAATGACAAAGGAAAGTACAAATTTAGAAAAAATAGAAGGATATTTCAAAGAATTAGGCTATGTTATTTATAGAAAGGAAAAAAAGGTAACAAGTGCTGCATTTCAAGAAGTTCTAGCCCAATATGATTTAATGTTAAAAGAAACAACAGATAAGAAAACCATTGGGTCAATTATGAATCAAGTGATTAGTAAGTATGAGGAGTTGGTTTTAAGTGACTAAAATAAAAGAGCTTCCAAAAGAGGAAAGGCCCATAGAAAGGTTGATAGAAAATGGTGTAAATTCTTTAAGTAATGAGGAATTACTAGCTATATTACTTAAATCGGGAACAAAAAATTGTTCTTCAAAACAATTAGCGGAAAATTTAATAAAAAAAGCAGGAGGGATTCAGGGACTTAAAAATTTACCCTTTTCTCAATTATTAGAAGAAAAAGGAATGGGAACGGTAAAGGCGGCAACGATCCTTGCTTGTATGACTTTGTGTAGGAGGATCGAAAGAAAAGAGCATGCATACCGAAGGAAGATTACCTCAAGTCAAGAAGTTGTAGATTATTTTATGAATGAACTAAAAGATGCAGAACAGGAACATTTTTATTGTATTTATTTAGACAGTGCCAAACATATTTTAGAGCATAAATTGCTATTTTTAGGGACTTTAAATTATAGCATGGTTCATCCAAGAGAAATTTTTAAAGAGGCATTTTTAACAGGGGCAGTTTCTTTAATTTTTATACATAATCATCCAACTGGCGAAGTGACTCCTTCCAATAATGATATTACATTAACGAAGCAATTAGAGGAAATTGGTTTTCTTCATGGGATTAAAGTGGATGATCATATCATTATTGGAAAAGAAAAGTACTATAGTTTTTTTGAGGATTGTGAGATGGCTTTATGAAACAGAAAATGGAAAGAAAATATGTAGGAATCATTGTGATTGTTTCTCTTTTATTTTTTCTAGGAATGATGTCTTTTTTTATCGAACATCAAAACAATTTTACAAGGATCGATAAATTCTTTAAGGATAGTGTTTATACAGTTTCTTCTGTTATGGAAATACCCATACGCAAGGTGAAAGAATGGGTAAGGGATATAAGAGAACACAGAAAGATGCATGAAGAGTATGACCAATTGATGGAGATGTCTTCTAAGGCAGAGTTTATGACAGCTAAGTATAATGAATCGTTACGAGTGATTGAGGAATTAGAAGCTATGTTAGATTTAAATAGCACTTTAGTAGAAAGTAGTTATTTAAATGCGACAGTTATTGGACGGAACTTGGGTTATTTTTATGATAAGATCACCATTGATAAGGGATCTGCAAGTGGAATTAAAGAAAATATGGCTGTTGTAACTAATGGTGGCTTACTAGGAACTGTTACGAATGTAAGTTATGCAACAAGTGATATCAAACTGTTAACGAATAGTGATGTGAATCAAAAGATTTCTGTTAAAATACAGGGAAAGGAAGAATATAGTTATGGTTTATTGTCTGGATATAACGCAAATGAGAAAACGTTTACAATTGAAGGAATTGCTGGAAATAAGGAAATTGTAGAAGGGGCTGAAGTGACCACAACAGGTTTAGGGGATATTTTTCCATCAGGCATTTTAATAGGTTATGTAAAGTCTATCACTAAGGATCATTTCGACTTAGAAAGGATAGTGGAAATTGAATCGCGAGTAGATTTTGATGCGGTACAATATGTTACTGTCTTAAAGAGGAAGGGAACATGAAGAAATTATTTTTTATTGAAATCTTTGTATATATACTTGAAATTGTCGTTACTGTTTTTTTAAGAAGAGATTCTATTTTTCTCCCTCTTTTTGGCTACTTTTATGTTTGCATGTGTGCAGAACAACTAAATAAAGAAGGAGAACCAATTTTCTTTTGTTTTTTGTCAGGATTTTTTTATGATTTATTGGTTTCCTCAACTCCTTTTATGAATACTTTTCTATTCCCATTTATTTACTTAATTACAAAACAATTCCATATTTACATATTAAGAAATGGCATTGCTTTCTTATTTTCTTTTGTGATAGAAATTATTTTGTATAGAACATTTACATATCTTGTGTTAATTTTGATTCAATATCAGAATTTCACTAGTACACGTTACATAAAGAGTATACTTTCTTCTATCCTATTCAATGTCTTGTTTGTTATTTGCTATAAGCATTTTTTCTGGAAAAGAAAAGACACCACAAATATCTACCGCAGAAAAAAGCAGCATCGAAACGATTCACATCTTAAATTAAATAAAAGAAAGAAGAGATTTTCTGTATAAGAATGAATAGTCCATAGATGAAAAAAGGGCTAGAAATATAAAAAACATGTTCCTATTCACAACCTATTTTAAATGATAAAATTCTTTATTTGAAAGACATTTTGCATGATTCGTTTCAGTTATTATTCGTAAATTTTGAGAAAAAAAGTAATTTATGAATAAATTTAAGAAAAGCATTATAAATAAAGCAACAATTAGTTGTGAATAGGAACAAAAACATAGCTTCATTTTTCAGTTTTTTCTTCTATTTGGCTGTGTAAAAAATTTAATTTTTTTTAAAAGAGAGGTAGTAGGAAAGCATATTATATTGAAAATGGGGCTATGGTTTAGTTTTTTTAAAAGGGACTAGCAGATTTTTTAAATTATTGGTATACTATTTTTGAGGAGATGAGAATATGGATTTACAAATATTAGAAATTGTAAAGAATTTACCTATTTTTCGTGAAAATTCACAAGAATTGATAAAAATAGCTCCTTCAGTAGAAAGAGAAAATATAGAGGAGCCACAAGAGAAAAAGCATACTGTATCTCAAAGAGAGATAGAGATAATTCCTTTAATAGAAGGAAAAACGTCTAAGTTTTTAATTAACCATGGGCAAGGAAAATATTTGCTTAACATAGCAAGTATGGATGCAAAAAGAGAATTGGATGTTTGGTTAAAGATGACAGAAAAAGGCTTGTCCATTTATCGCCCAGATATTTATTACATTGACCCTAGTTTTCTTTTTACAATTAGTCAGTTTTATGAAGGGTATACCCGTATTGATAAAATGAATTTATCTTTAGTGGATAAGGAGATTATATCTAGGCATTTATTACAATTTAATAAGGACTTTCATAAAATTACAAGTAATGAGTTTCATTTGAAAGCGATAATGCAAAATGCGTTTGCTGATGAAATTGCTATATTCCGAAAAGAGGATACTTTAAGTGAAGAAGAGGCAAGTACCATTTTATCCTTTGTGAATCATACTGACTTTGGGAATGTAGCCACTTATAATCATCAAAATCTATCTATGGAAAATATTTTATATAATCAAGAAACAAAAGACTTAAAAGTAGTTCATATGAAACAGGCAAAATATGGTGTCCCTATTTATGACTATGTATATATGTTTAAGACAATAGATAAAGAGATTAGTCAAGTATTTTTACCGCTTATTAAAGAGGCAGATCCAAAAGTTGTCCAAGCGGTTTCTCTTCTTTGTGATATGAAAATATATCATAAAGACAAAGGAAAAAAGGGAAATACGCAAATGGATTTAGAAAATATACATACACAAATTAGTGTATTAAAAGAACAGATCTCTAATTTTAAACGATAAAAGTTAGAATGAAAAAAGGAAGAAAATCTCTTCCTTTTATTTTAAAGTGAAACTTTGATTTACAATAGGAACACTATATAAGAACAAGATGTCTAGCTTTTCTTTTTCAAAATCTATGTTAGGAATGGTAGAAAGAAGATTACTACTAAAGTAGCGTAGATCAATTAGAATAATTTTGCTATAGTTTTCTAATAAAAGTGGAGCAAAACTACTGCCAAAGGAATCACGAAATAAGATTAATTCTCTTCCACTTTTTTGTTTTTCATTTTCCAAAATTAGGACAGATGTAGCGCCATTTAAGAAAATATCATAAGAATCTATATTTTTTCCATTTTCAGGATTATGAACCGATTGGAAGACTTGTTTTTCATAATTATATACTTTTGTTTTATTGATTGTATCTGAAGAAAGATAAGTAATCGTATCTGGTTTGACTCGATTCGAACTTTTACTATAGTAAGCCCCATAAAAAGGGAAATAGGAGTTCTTATTCTTAGGAAAGGAAGTGGATTCTAGTTTCATTTCTTTTTGTATGGTTTTTAAAACAGGTTCTAATGTTTCTTGTTTCCAATGTAAGTCTGTTCGATAATAAGAGTGAAGATTCAAGGTATCACGTAAATCAATTTCCAGAAAAGAAGAGGATAATTTTTTTCGAATCTGTTTATAAAAATCATCGTACGCTAATTGTGGAAATGCTTCTTTAGGTGCATAATAGTTTTTATCTGGGATAATCGTATAATATACCTTTTTTTCTTTGAAATATCTTTCTCGAACGGAATTTAATAGGTTTGTAAAATGAGAAATCGATTTTTCATTGATTTTATAATCTAATGAGAAAATGTTATCTTTTACTAAGTAAGCGCCATGATTTTCTTTTCTTTGATATAGATTGCCAGTGAAAAAAATTTTTGCTTGTCTAAAATATTCGCGTAGGGGAAACTGATCCAAAACATAGGTATTTATTTTCTCTGAAAGTGTCCCCTCCAATAAAGCTTCTTTGGAAAAGGTAGGAAAGGTAGCGAGAGTTCTTCTTTCCACAGTAGAAATCTTTACATCTTTATCAAAAAGACTTACCAAAAAAAAGCCAGAAAGCAGAATACTAAAACTAATGATCATTATTTTATCTTTCATGCAAAAAACCTCCTTAGAATCTAAAATATAAAAATGGTTGGAAAGAAGCATCAATGATAAAAGCCGTACATAAAAGGAATAAGCCAATGTAGAAGATCGGTTCTAAAATAGTAAGAGATGTTTTCCATTTCTTTTTTTTCTGTAATTTTTGATATCCTTTTTTCAAAAGCGGAGTTGCTAGAAAAATAGAAAGAAATAAAAGTACAAGGTATTCCTTTAAGTAAAATAACACTTCTTGATTGAGGATAGGAATTGTATCGAGTCCAAACATTCCTTTTATGGTAAGAACGAGGTCTGCCATATCTGTCCTTCCAAAAATAACAAAACTAATTAAAATGAGAATACTGGTGTAGAAATGTCCAAACCATTTGTGTTTGTTTAAGAAGGAGAGTAAAAACCATTTTTCTAGAAGTAAGAACAAGAAAAAGTAAAGTCCCCAAAGAATAAAATTCCAACTAGCTCCATGCCAAAGTCCTGTTGCAAACCATACACAAAATAGATTTAGAACATATCTACTTTTGGATACACGATTTCCACCTAAAGGAATATAAAGATAGTCCCGAAACCAACTAGAAAGGGACATATGCCATCTTCTCCAAAAATCGGTTATACTTTTAGCAATTAGTGGATAATTGAAATTTTCTAAAAAGTGGAAACCGAAGAGGAGTCCTAAGCCAATGGCCATGTCACTGTATCCTGAAAAATCAAAATAAAGTTGTAGAGTATCAGCAATGGCACGAAGCCATAGTCCTAAGAAACTAGGAGCTATATCATTCAATGTTTGGGAAAATTCTCCTAATAAATCGGCAATCATTACTTTTTTTGCTAAACCAATCACAAATCTTTGAATGCCAAGAGAAATCTCTTCCACTTGCCATTTTCGTTTGTTTAATTCTTCAGCAATTGTTTCATAGCGAACAATAGGACCAGCTATTAATTGAGGAAACATAGAAACATAGGTCATAAAATGAAATACATTCTTTGAACTTGTAACTTTTTCTCTATAAATGTCAATCACGTAACTAGCCGTTTGAAAAGTAAAGAAACTAATGCCAATTGGTAAAGTAATGTTTAGATAAGGAAATGCTTGTGGGAATAGTGCATCTATGGACTGAACAAAAAAGTTGTAATATTTGAAATAAAAAAGAATTCCAAAATTGATAAATAGGGAAAAAAGAAGTAAGAGAAGCCTTCCTCTTTTTTGATGACAATGTTCGATCCATTTTCCAATGAAATAATGGAAAATAGAAGAAAATAGTAATAAAATACAATATCTAGGTTCTCCATAAAAATAAAAAAGAAGACTGCTTAAAAGCAAGATCATATTCTTCCATTTCCAAGGTACTAAAAAATAAAAAAAGAGTACAATGGGTAAAAAATAATATAGAAATGTAATACTTGAAAATACCATAATTCCTCCATGAATAGAAAAACCTCTACTAAGAGGTTTTATTTTGTTTCTAATTTTTTGAAATCATTTAAGATTTTTTCTCCGTTTGTATCATCTAAGATGACAATGATTAAATCTCCTCTGCTTTCCACAATCACGTTTTCAACACCAACACAAATCCACTTCCTTGGATCAACCGTTTCTTTAATTTTTGCTTTGGCATCTTCTATGTTTTTGGTGTCATTCATTCGAACAAGAACAACAGAATGCGCTGAAGAAGTCACCATAGATTCACTAGCAAGTGCTTCTTTAAAATCGATATCGCTTGTTCCTATATAACTTTCTGCATTTTCTTTTAGCCATTTAAAAGCTTTGGTATTTTCAAATTCTAAGTTTACGTAGTTAAAGTCTACTGCAAGTCCTAGGTTGTGTTCACTTGTACCTGGTTTATTAATTACTTTTAGTGTAAGTTCCTCAGCTTCTTTATGTGTTTTTCCACTTTTTATATATTCATCTATTTTTTTATCATATACTTTTTGCTGTTGCTCAATACTTCTATATGAAGATTGTACCCATATATCTGATATTTTATCTTTTTTCATGTCAGCAATCATTTGTTT
>CATOJL010000071.1 GCA_951800155.1 uncultured Bacilli bacterium
AAATGCAAGCAATTTGTATATGGTATTTCCATATGGATACTATCCAGCAGAAACACATTTTAGTACAACAAATTCATCAGAAGTTTATGCATCCAATGCCGATGTAGCGAGTGCGATAGGCTTAACAAAAGAAAAGTTATTAAAAGGACAAACTATACTTGGAATTACTGGAACAGGAGAAACCTCTTGTCCTACCCCAGAAAGTCAGGGGTATTGGAAAGTATATAAGTTTGAAAACTTAAATGCAACCTGTTCACGTAAAACAGGAACATGTAACAATACAAGTTGGTTTTCTGCTTCAACGGTGACTACGAAAGATTGTGGAAAGGATTATCTTGAATATACTTCAGATAACGATACGTATTTAATGGCAGATATAGATATAGATTATAAAGAAATTTTGAAAATAGGTGTATCTGTAGTATGTTCTGGTGGACCTTGTATTCGAATTTCTGCTCAAAAGAGTGAGGAAGGTGGAGCTGATAAGACAATATCTGCAAAATATTTTCGAGTAGGTTATAGATTTGGTTTGTCAGTTGGTGAAAATTTTACTATAGCTGGAACTGCGGATGATACAAGTTATCATGGCATAAGTGCTAATGTTGACTCTTCAAAAATAAAAGTTTCTTTTATTTCTGGAACAGATCTTGTTGGTAAGAAAATTAGTCCAATAGAACTAAAAGGAACCTCATATATGTTATCTGGATATATTGTTTATAGATAAACTGATAGAAATAGGTACAGAAGAAATTTATATATGTGCAGGGTTAAAGAGGATACGAGAAAAAACTTTGCTTCTATATAGGCATATTTTATAAGATAAAATTCTTATATTCTTTTTTTGTTTTCTATAATAAAACGTGTAAAATCAAGTTCTTTTTCCTTTTCATTTCAAAAAAAACTTGGTATAATGGCTATAGTAGGTGAAGCTATGAAAAAGACAAAAGTAATTGCAACAATTGGACCAGCAACAAAAGATAAAGAAAAAATAAAAGAATTAATTTTAAATGGAATGGATGTAGCTCGTATTAATATGAGTCATGCAAATCAAGAATTTCTCAAATATGTTGTAGATACGATTAATGAACTCAATAAAGAATTAAATACCTTTGTATCCACAATGCTAGATACGGAAGGGCCAAGTGTTCGCGTAGGACATTTAGAAGGGGGACATGCTTATTTGACAAAGGGAGATAAAATTCGTATTTATGAACAAGAAGTTCTTGGAAATAATACGAGATTTTCTGTTTGTTATAATCACCTTTTGGAAAGTGTGAAAGTAAATACCACTTTAAAAATCAATGATGGATTAGTAGAATTGTTGGTTTTAGAAAAAGGACATGATTATTTATTATGCGAAGTCATAGAAGGTGGACTTATTGAAGAAGGAAAAAGAGTAAATGTCATTGGCATTCATTTAGGACTTCCTTTTTTAAGTGAGAGGGATAAAGCAGATATTCTATATGCTAGTCAATTACATGTTGATTTTGTTGCCCTTTCTTTTGTAAGTACACACGAGGATGTTTTAGAAGTCAATGATTTGCTAATTGATTCTGAAGATGCCCATATGACTATTTTATCTAAAATTGAAAATGCTTATGCACTAGAAGATTTGGATGAAATTATCAAAGTCAGTGATGGTATTATTGTGGCACGTGGGGATTTAGGTGTTGAACTTCCTCTTGAAAAAATTCCGGGGATTCAAAAGCAGATCATAAGCAAATGTCATCATGCCAGTAAGGTAAGTATCGTGGCAACAGAAATGATGGCATCTATGGAAGAGAAAACAAGACCAACAAGGGCAGAAGTTTCAGATATCGCCAATGCAGTTTTAGAGGGAGTAGATTGTATGCTACTGGCTGGAGAAACAACAGTGGGTAGATATCCAACAGAGTCCCTTAGTATGATGACAAGGATTATTGAATCTGCGGAAGAAGATATTGATTATTATGCGCTTTTGGATCAGGCCATGCGAACAGAAAAACAGGATACGACTTGTTCTCTTGCTTATTCTGTTGTTGAATGCGCAAATCGATTAAAAGTAGCAACGATTGTAACACCAACAATGAGTGGTTATACATCCAAAAAGATATCTAGGTTTAGACCAACTTGTCCTATCCTTGCAATGTCCCCTGATATGGAAACCGTTAAAAGTTTAACGATTTATTATGGTGTATATCCTATTTTAATTGAAAATACGAAGTCTTTTGATAAAATGATGGAACTTTCTAAGAATAAAGCGACACAAATGTTTGAACTTGCAAAAGGAAGTCGAATTATTATTACAGGAGGTTATCCATTTAAAGAAGTGAAACATACAAATTTCATGAAAATAGAGGATTTATAAAAAGAAAAGTGGGGTGGTATAGTGTATAATCTAGGCGAACAATTTGCGTTTGATTATGAACTTGCTAAAGCATTAGAAGAAAATATAATTCAGGGAGAAAAGTATCGTTTTACTATTTTAACAGAACGATTGATTCGAATTGAATATAATGAGTATGGAGAATTTTTAGATAAACCAACTGAACTTGTATGGTTTAGAAATATGCCAAAAGTATCTTTTATAAAAAAAGAAACGGAAACGGTTTTAGAAATTACAACAAAATATTTTCGATTAACATATTTAAAAGAAAAAGAATTTGAAGGAAGTAAATTAAATCCTGTATCCAATTTGAAAATAGAACTTTTATCGAACAATAAACAGTGGTATTATAAGCATCCAGAGGTAAGAAATTTTGGTGCTCCTAGTCTATCCTTAGATGAAAATGGTGGGAAAATTAAAGTAAAAAGAGGTTTGTATTCCATGGATGGATTTGCAAGCATAGATGACTGTGAAAGTAATCTTATGAGTCCAACAGGAACACTCATTCCAAGAGAAAATAAGGAAGTAGATACCTATGTATTTTTATATGGGACTGATTTTGAAGGTTGCCTAAGAGATTATTATATGATAACAGGTTCTCCCGCCTTAATTCCAAGGTATGCACTCGGTGTTTGGTGGAACCGCGATATTGCATATAGTGATGAGGACATTCATACTTTGATTCATGCTTTTGAAGAAAGAGAAATCCCTATTTCTGTTTTGTTGCTTGATAAAGATTGGCATATTCGTAAACTAGAAAATGATGTAAAGAACACAGGATTTTCGTGGAATCGAACACTTCTTCCCAGTCCAAAATCTTTAATCAATCAAATGCATGAGAAAAACATTCATGTTGGTTTATCTGTGAACCCAATGGAAGGATTTTATCCTTATGAGGATAATTATAGCTATTTAACGAATTATTTAGAAAAAGATGCGAAAGGGAATATTCCTTTTCAAGTACTCAATCCAAGATATATTGATGTGTATTTAAAGTTTTTAATCAATCCGCTAGATGCGGTTGGAGTTGACTTTTATTGGATTGACATTTCTGATAAAAAAGATGCTTATCCTCTTTGGATTCTAGATCATTATCAGTTTTATAACAATTTATCTTATAGTGGAAAAAGACCCATGCTTTTAACACGAAATATGCGCATTGCCCCACACAGATACCCTGTACTTTATTCAGGAAAAACAGTGGTAAATTGGGCAACCCTTCGAACGGTTACCATGCATAATGTTGAGGAAACAAATATGGGAGCAAACTTTTGGGCACATGATATTGGAGGACATACCAAAGGATTAGAAGATAGTGAACTTTATACGAGGTTTATACAGTTTGGCGCTTTTGCCCCTATCCTAAAATTTGGAACAGAAGGGGGAAAGTACTATAAAAGAGAACCGTGGCTATGGAATTATAAAACCTATGAAATTGCAAAGCGTTATTTAACACTAAGACATCAACTCATTCCTTATTTATATTCTGAGAGTTATAAATACCATAAATATGGAAGACCACTTGTTACACCTCTTTATTATAAGTATCCTGATTTCTATGATGATCCAACCTATAACAATGAGTATTATTTAGGTTCTTCTTTATTTGTAGCTCCTATTGTTACCAAAAAAGAACCGATTATGAATCGAGTGGTACGAAGATTTTATTTACCAAAGGGAACATGGTTTGACTATGTAACTGGAAAAAAATATAAAGGAGATAAAGGGTATATTTCTTTCTTTAAAGATGAAGATTATCCGATTTTTGTCAAAGCAGGTTCAATTCTCCCTTTAGTAAATGACCACCGAGATTTTCAATTAAACGATACAAAGCCTCCAAAGAATATGGAAATTCAAATCTTTCCGGGGGCATCAAATCAATATGAACTATATGAGGATGATGGGGAAACAGAATTATACAAAGAGGGAAACTATTTACGAACTATCATTGAATACAACTATTTACCCAATAACCATACCGTTATTATCCGTTCCATAGATGGAAAGACAGGAATTGTACCAGAAAGAAGAAATTATCGTATTTGTTTTCGAAACACAATTGAATCGGATGATGTCATTATTTATTTTAATGATGAAAGGATTGGTTGCCGAAAATATACAAAATATTCTAAGTTTGTTATTGAAATTGATGATGTTCCTACTGTAGGACAACTTACGATTAACTGTAAGGGAAAGAATGTTGAGATTTCTGCAGAAACTTTTCTAAAAAGAGATTTTGAATCTATTATTTTTGATCTCCCAATTACAACGATTTTAAAAGAAAAAGTAGATGCTATTATGTTTGGAGATAAAACCGTTGGTAAAAAAAGAATTGCAATTCGTCATTTGGCCAACCATGGTTTAGAGAGAAGATATATTAAGCTTTTCTTAAAATTACTAGAATATATGGGACAGATTCAAAGCACAAATAAAAAATAAATCAGGATGACTGGTTTATTTTTTATTTTGGAAATGAGAACGAACAGGGTCATAGAAGGGAGAAGAAAATTTACAAACTATAAATAAAATTCATCAATTTCTGTTTTGTATGTGTCTGTATTTCTATTTACTGTGAAAATTTGCCTTAAAGTTTTTAGAATTTCTTCGTAAACATCACAGTTGTTGATAATATCAGATAAAGAAATAATCCCTATTACCTTTTTTTTATCTGTAATTAAAATTCGTTTTATTTTTTCTTTTCGCATTATTTGTAAGACATCTGAAACATCTTTTGCTTTATCACAGGAAATAATATGTTTATGCATATAATCTTTTATTTGAATATCTAAATTTGTTGTATTTTTGAAAGTAGTTGTGGCTATATCCCGATCAGTAATAACTCCTACAATTTTATTTTTACGTGTTATAGGCAGAAAACCGACATCATAAGTTAACATTTTTGCTGCCACTTCTTGTATACTACTTTCCTCATTGATAGAAATAATATCTTTACTCATAATTGCTTCTAGCATTAAAATCACCATTTTTATTATTAGATAAAATAGGCAAGTTATACATATAGTTAAATAGGTGATAGCATGCGAAGAAGATTTCATAGAAAAAAAATAATTTTTAAAAAGACAAAATGGAATCTTTTTTTAGTTACCCTTTTTCTTTTGGGGATCGCTCTTTTTTTATCGTTTAAAATTATCAATACAAAAGTGACACCTGTTTTATTAACCTATGCTGAAAGTAAGGCTACAAAGATTGCGACTCTTTTAATTACCCAAGCAGTAAATGATAAAGTACTTAATATGATGGATGTAGAAGATATTGTTGTTACATCTAAAGATAGTGGAGGCTTTGTTCGAGAAGTTGATGTGAATCCGATTAGTGTAAATAAACTTTTGAATATGATTACGAATTATGTGCAAGAATATTTAGAAAAGGTAGAGGCAGGAAATATTGATAGTTTAGGTGTATCGGATACGATTTTTAGTAATTATGATCTACATAAACTAAAACAAGGCATCATTTATGAAATTCCAAGTGGCGTTATTTTTAAAAATTCTCTATTATCTAATTTAGGTCCTAAAATTCCAGTTCGCATTAATTTGGTAGGAGATGTGACATCAGATATTCAAACAAAAGTATCCAACTATGGCATTAATAATGTATTTTTAGAGGTGATAGTGTATGTGGAAGTTTCTATGCAAGTCTTGCTTCCATTTGCTTCTAAGACCGTACAAGCAAATACCAATATTCCTATTGTTATGAAAATTATTGAGGGAAATGTTCCTAACTTTTACTATCCTTCTCTTACAAATCAAGCAAAACAATAGATAGGCAGTCTGTTATAGAGGAATTATTCTTTTTTCCTTGAAAAAAATTTTAAAATTGGTTTATAGTAGAAGGGGAATGGTTGTAGAAAGTTTTATGTTAATAGTAAGGGAAAAAGTTATCTTTACATAAGGATTTGAATTTTTTTTCCTTGCGTGTTATACTATAGATAGTTATGAGGTGATTGTTTTGGAAATCAAAAAAGGGAAAAATTCAAAAAGTATTTTTACAAAAGTAAAAGGGGTTTTCGTTTCTTTTTTTGGTGATTTAGGAAAGTATGCTAAGACAAATCTTTTGTTTTTGACTTTTGTAATGACAGCATTGATCAATGCCCTATTGCTTAGAGCAGTGACGGTTAAGAATACTTTTGATATTAGTCCTATTTTGGCAGATTTAGCTGTCACTTTACTAGTAGGTAGTTTTGGATATATGTTTAAACCAAAAAATCAGTTCCGCTATTTTTTTGTATTTTCTCTCGTTTTTACACTGATTTGTGTTGTGAATTCAGTTTATTATAACAATTATGTATCTTTTGCCTCTTTTTCTCTTTTGAAAAGTTCAACGCAGTTATTAGGAGTGACGGATGCGGTAGTTGAGAATGTTATGGAACTAAAAGATTTTATATTTTTATTTCAACCTGTCATTTTAATTTTTGTCCATCGTTATTTGAAAGTAAAAAGGTACTATGATAAAGTGGCGGAAGTGGAAGTTGGAAAGGAAAGACTATTGAATACAGTCGTAGCAGGTTTAATTACTTTAGGATTTTTTATTTCTACGCTTACATCTACCGATATTGGAAGATTAAACAAACAATGGAATCCAAACTTAATTATGATGAAGTTTGGTGCTTATACTTATCAATTTAATGATTTATTTGCAACTTTAAAATCCGAAATTAATCCTTTATTTGGCTATGATGAGGCGGCTAAGACATTTAGAGAGTATTATAG
>CATOJL010000072.1 GCA_951800155.1 uncultured Bacilli bacterium
GTATCCACAGTACTCTAGGATACATTACACCTAATCAAAAATATAACAACTATATTACTAGCTTAGCAATAGCTTAAATTTTAATTTACTAAAGATTTTCGCGTCTAAATTCTTGACCTAAATCCAATCTTCGACCCTAAGATTATTTTAGTTCATTCTATTACTAGAATAGGTACTAGCATAAGCCTTAATATCTTACTGTACCTTACTTAACTAATGTTTTATAAACTTTTTAGTTAAGTGTTATGGTGTACATTCCTGCACCATATTCTTGATATACTAGATATTTTAATTGTTCTAATATATCTAAACTCTTTTTCAAACCCTTATTTTTTATTTTTATGGTTTGTTGTATCTCTCCTATATTTATATCGGTGATAATTCTATCGAACCCTTTACTATAAATATAAGAGTAAATATATTTTGTTTCTTTTGGAATTCTTTTATCTTTCCAAATTTGTTTTGGTATTTGAAACTTCCTTATAAGCATTCCTCCTTTCTACTTGATGAGTTTTACATCAAAACTGCAACTAGTGTAACATTATAAAATGAGTTTGTCAACATAGCAATTACACTTTTGTTGATTTTTACAACAATATATGCTATACTTAATTCAAGTAACGAAAAAGAGGTGTATCTATATGTTAAAGAAAAACACTACTGAACTTGGAAAAACTATAAGTAATGCAAGAGAAAAATTAGGAATATCACAAAGAGAACTTGCTCGTAAATCAAATATGGATTGTGCCGAAGTATCAAGAATAGAGGCTGGTAAAAGATTAAAACCAAATGTTTTGTATTTAAAAGGTATTGCTGAAACATTAGGACTCAGTTTAGTTAAACTTATGAAACTTGCTGGGTATGATGATGTCGATATAAATTGGGGTAAAGACTTAACTGATAAAAGATCTACAAGTGATTATCAAGAGCAAATAAAATCTTACGAACAATTTTATTTTACTGTTTTAGAGGAATTAGAAACAAGAAGAAAAACTGATTTTGCTATTAAAGGTGGAATCGCTGACTTAATTGATAAATTAGAACTTGCTAAAATTGAAAATAAAGAAATAGCAAATGATGAGATATTAGAAAGATTAAAAGAACTAATACCAATGATTAGACCTAACCTAGAAAAACTAGATAAAGAAAAATACCCTAAATTTGATAGAGGGGTATTTCCTAAAATTGAAATAAAATCTACAACAAAATTAAATACTCTAACAGGAAAATTTATAGATGAAGAAAAATAAAATTATGAACACGTTTTGTTTTTACGTTAGTAAAAATGAAAGTGGCGACAGTCTTTTTCTTTTTATGAAACGCAAGTGAAATAAAAAGGCAACAATATTACATTGTGAAACTTTGTAATACGTTGCTTAAAAGGGGTTTCAAAAGGGGGCTATGCTCCTTTGCACACCTAAGTTGTACTGAACCCCAAAAGTTGGACAGATATTTTATATTACTGGTTCAAGGATTGTAACCTGTAATTCACAGGAGATAGTCCTTTTAATTTCACTTTAATTCTATCATAATTATAATAATTAATATAGTCTTCTATAGCCTTTGTTAAATCATCTATACTTTCATATTGATCTTCTTGATCATAAAACATTTCTGTTTTAAGTATTCCAAAAAAGTTTTCCATCATTCCATTATCCATACTATTCCCTTTTCTAGACATACTTTGTTTTATGCCTTTTTCCTTTAATCTTGATTGATAACTATTGTGTTGATATTGCCATCCTTGATCACTATGAAAAATTAAACCTTCTAAATTTCTATTATTAAATGCCTTATCAAGCATATCCTTTATTTGTTCTAAATTTGCTGATTTTGAAATGTTGTATGATATTACCTCTCCATTGAATCCATCTAATATTGGTGATAAATATATTTTGTTTCCTCTTAAGTTAAACTCTGTTACATCTGTATACCATTTTTTATTAGGCTTATCTGATTCAAATTTTCTTTCAATATGATTATCTGCTATTTTTCCAATTGTTCCTTTATAAGATGAATACTTTCTTTTATTTCTTTTTAAAGGTTTTAGGTTTAATTTAACCATTAATCTATATACCTTTTTATGATTTACATTATAGCCTTGATTTTGAAGTTCTAATGTTATTCTTCGATATCCATATCTTTGTTTATGATAATAAAATATTTCTTTTATTTTTTCTATTATTTCTGTATTTTTTTCATCTTTATCACTTTTGCTTATATTGTAATAGTAAGTAGACTTGCTTAATTGTGATACTTTTAGAAGAATCTTTATTGAATATTTTAGCCGAAGTTCACTAACAACAATTACTTTTTCTTCTGTTGTTGATTCTTCCTTGCTTGAACTACGGCTCTCAATTTTTTTGAATATTCTAGCTCCGCTTTCAGATATGTATTTTCAATCTCTAATCTTTTTATTTTTTCATCTTTTGTTTCTTCATTTTTCTTTTTCTTATTATTCATAGTCGACCTCCGTTTTGGTTCAACTATATTATAACCGTTTTCTTTATAAATTTTAAGCCATCTATTTACTATTCCATGACTGGGTAGACCTAAATCTATCGCTACTTCTCTAATTGATTCATGATTTATTAATATTCTATCAATTACTTCTTGTTTAAATTGAATAGGATAACTCACAGTTCTTTCTTGTAATAAAATATTATAACCATGTTTATCTATTAGTCGTATCATGTATTTTATATGATCTGTTCCTATTTGATATTTTTTTGCTATATAACTTAATGACTTTCCATCTTTTTTCTCTAAATATATTTTCACTTTATCTTCGTAAGTTAATTTTTTCATTTAAAAACCTCATTTCTCTTTGTCCAAGAAACGGGGTTCATAACAATATCGTAGTGTGTTATTACTATATTATTTTAAATATGTAGGCAATAAAACGCCAGATATAAAATCCTTGATGTAAATATCAATATCTCTAAAGTTTTTGAAGTATTTTGCTAGTGTTAATAATTTTTCTTCTGCTTCTATATTATTTAAAATTTTTCTTTGCTCTTCTGTTAATGTTGATACATATTTTCTATAACGCATTTTAATAATTTCTTTAGTTTCCTCAATATTTAGACTTTTAAATTCTATTGTTGCATCAAATCTATAAAAGATTGGATCTCCTACATTTTTTTTTATGTCATCAACAGAAAGAAAATTAGATGTACAAATAATAATAGTATCTTTTAAATACACTTTATAATTTTTATCCATAAAAATTCCTTCATCAAATAATTGATAAAATGCTGAATATACATTACTAGGACATTTATCAAATTCATCTAACAATATTATATTAGACTTTCTTTCTAACAATTCTTTAGCAAAACTATTTTTATAATGTACATCACCAAATAGAAATGCCCCAAATTCATTACTTTGAAACATAGAAAATTGTTCCCTAAATAATTCTTGTCCCAAAATTTCACTTAACATTTTTGCTGTTTCTGTCTTTCCAACTCCTGAAGGTCCATAAAACATGATTACGGTTGGTTTATGATTTAATGATAACTCCGTGTTTGATAATATAGTTCGCATCAATTTAGTTTTTGCCATTTTCTGGCCTATAATTTTTTGATCATATAATTGGTCTATTTCTTTTAGTTTTGATGAATCAAATTTTGTATATTCATAATATATGGGCTTAATCTCACCATATTTTTTTTCTAATTGTTTAAAAATATATAGTGGTGGATTTTGCAAAATCAGACATTCAAATAAAAATGAATTTAATAAACTAGAAAATGCATTTGTTGCTCCCTCAGAAATCAATGAATATTCATCAGAAAAGGCAACTACATTTTTTACTGAAATTTTGATTTCTTTTTCAATTTCACCTGAATTCAAATTTATTTTGAATAGTTCGCTTTTATAACTATCATGTATGTAAATAAGATCTATAAAGTTTTTATAATCTTCAATGTCACGAATGTAAGTCTCGAACGCTTCACGTGGACCATAATATACTATAACTTTACTCATCGGTTACACCTGCTAGAACGATATCATATACAGTTAGTAACTCTTCCTTTGGCTTATCTTCTTCATTATTTAATAAACTATCAACCGTTGGAATTTTAGGAATATCAATCTCAAACTCTTTTTCTACATTTAATTTTTCTTCTTTAATATTACCTACTTTTATTCCATAGAATACTAATTTCATTTTTAATAAATCGGAAATTTTGTAGTTATTTCTAAATGAATTAATATTAAATCTAAAAATATACTTTTCATTTTTACAAAATACCTCAAATTCATAATATCCTTTTACATCTTCTAATATTTCTTGAACTTTAGAAATATCAAATTCTTCGCTTATATTTTCTAGCATTTTATCTTTAAGTAATTTCATATATGGTGCATACATTTTTATAAATGTAAGAGATTCTTGAGATGCATATAAAGAACAGTCTTTAAAAACAGTTACTTTACTATTTGTTTTATCAGCTAAACTCAAATAGTCTGTTAGAATCGTTGTTGTGACAGTAGAATTTACTATTTTTTTCCCATATTTAACTAGTTCTGAATTTATGTCTGTTTCCCCTTTAAATTTCAATAACCCCCATAGACTGAATTTAGATCCAATACTTGCCTCTGCATCAATTCCTACAGTTGCTTCATTTTTTGAAGTTTCTGATGTTGATTGAACCTTTTTTCCACCATCAGTTATATTTATATAATCTATAGCGGCATCTTCATCAAAATAAACAATTTTTAACATTTTTGACATATAAACAAACCTCCTACTAAAAAAACAGCATTAAAATCATAGATTCTAATACTGCTAAATCTGTTTAAATTGTAACACATTTTGACAAAATATTCCATATATTTCCAATTAAAACTCCCTTTCCCAATCTTTTTCGTGGCAGAAATGCAATTTTTGATTGATTTCATCCTCTTTTGAGGTGTCTTTGCAAATTTCCTCTACATCTTTCCTATTATAAAAATCATGATTGTAATAGTCAATTACTTCATTTGTTACAATGTCCTTTTCTTTTTCAGTACCTAGATGCAAGATTTTACGAAACATGAATTTTAAAGTTTGTAGAATATGGTGTAAGAGAGTATGCAAAGAATTGTTTTCTTGTTGTAATTTCTCATTTTGATGTTTTAGGTTATTTACTTCATATTGAATATTCTGTTTTTCCTTTTCTAAATCTTTATAGTTTTTGGTATAAGTATATAATTCATGATACAAAGCCATTGTTTTAGGTGTTTCTTCAATAACCGCTTTTGCCTGTTTCATAAATTTTTCAACTTCATAAAAAGTGTCTTTATCCATTTGTACTTTATTACCAATGACTTTATACTTTCGATTATTGATTTTAGTAGTAAGTGAATCATAGATACTTGTTAAGCAACATTCTTGTTGTTCTAATCTTCTATCTTGTTTTCGAGTCATTTTTTTCATTTCTTTCATAGAAAGATGTATATTATCACTATTTTTGATACCTCTTTGTAAATCAAAGCCATTTTTAACCATTCTATCGTGGTATCTGTCTTGTAATTCACTTAAATGGATTTTATCTTTAATAAACTGTTTTTTACTAATGCTATATTTTTCTGTATTGGTTCTTTTATCCAATTTACGAACTAGTGGTACAACAACACAATGGAGATGTGGTGTTTTCTCATCCATGTGGACAGTAGCATGCAATACCTGTTCTTTGGTATATCCTAAATCTTGATAGACAAAATCCATACAAGTATTTGCCCATCTGATAATTTCCTCTTTCCTCATATCTTTAAAAAAGGATTTATCACTTGTAAATAGTAACTCATCTGCCACTACACTTTTGGAATCATTTACCATATCACGAAAAGATTTTTGTCTTTCTTTTCGTGTTGTTTTCATTTTTTCCTCATGTTCTTTCTTATATTCTTTTGTAATTTCATAGAATTGTTTTACATATCTATTATTACAAGAAACAATATCAATATTGTCTTTGCTTAATTCCAATCGAATATTAGGATTACTTTTATAGGCTTGCTTCTCACGTTTGTTATGGCTACCAATTTGGGCTAGATCGGAAAGTGTTTGAATTGGCTCACTTCTAAAAATCGCATAACTCATGGTTCAATCTCCCATAATTCAATCTCTTGTGTTATTTTTCATAAATTACTTTCCAAAGCACTTTTGAAATAGCCATATTGATTGGTGATAATTTCGCCATTTTCATCTAATCCTTTATTTGATTTCCATTTTTGAATAATATAGTTCACTGCCATAATCACTTCTCGGTATTCGTATTCTTCTAACATTTCATTAATAAAATTGTCATATTTATAAAGTTCTAAATCATCTTCTCTTAAATATTTTTTAACAATTAATTCTAATGTAATGGGATTGAAGTGTTTATCTACTTTATCTATTTGTTTTTTCGTATTTATTTCATTTGTATTTATTTGTAGGTCATCTTGGGTATTCGCAATATCTGTATGTGGATTATGGGCATGCGGTACTTGGATTGTTGGATATTCATAGATAGAATAGTTATAACCAAATTGTCCTTTTTCGTTTTGAGTACGTTCTCTCATCAAATAACGGTATGCTTCTAATTCATGAAGAGTAGTGCGAATGGCTCTAATGTTTTCTTTACTTACCTTACATAATCCATTCATAGAATAATCCCAATCATCAGGTAAACTTAGCATGAATGATAGTAATCCTTTTGCTTTATATGAAAGATTTTTATCACGTAAATGATAATTACTCATAACGGTATAATTTTTATCTTTGTTAATTCTAAAAACTGACATGAATATTCCTCCTTTTCTAGCACTTATTCAGCACTTAAATTTTCTAAAATTAAGTGTTTCAAAAAGGAATCATCCGTAATGAAGCGGAAAAAATCCACGGTTTTCTGTGGACTATGTTGTAATCATATTCTTTCTAGTTCGTCCTGTTTTCCTGACCATTTAGATTTTTAGTTGAACTTTCAACTTCAAATATTGAAAAATCGCTGGAATTATAAGGGTTTCAGTGATTTTTATTTTTACAGAAAATGGAGTATGAAATAAGTGATTTGATTAAAGAAGGGCAATTAGAGAAAAGAATTGTAAC
>CATOJL010000073.1 GCA_951800155.1 uncultured Bacilli bacterium
TCCCAGACTTTTCTTATCTCAGAAGCTTTCATATTCTCCGTATAAATTGGTTTCAAATATGCAATAAGAACTCTATTTTCAATATCAATTTCTTCTGGAACCCAAACAATGGCAACGGGCCTTACAACTGCTTTTCCATTTTCTGCTACTTTAAAAGCATAATCTGATTTGAGTGATAATATATTTCCATCCTTCTCTGGATTTCTATTTAATGTTCCTTCAGGATAAATCGCAAAGGATGACTTATTTTCTAAATACTCTTCAACATACTTAAATGTTTGCAGATTTGTCATAACATAATTTGTATCTGTTGGTCTAGCTATTGGCAATGCTCCCACTGATTTAACAAATAAAGTTGTTACTAAAGTTCCCATGTTTTTTCCAACTGTTCCAAACATATTTTCATTATATTCAAACATTCTTTTAAGAGCTGCAAAATGGGTAGGATTTTTCAAACTTATCATTGTTATGAGCGGATCTTTTATGTTTCTATGATTTCCTATAAATACATTTGCTCCTTTTTCCTTAGGTAGATTTTCTTCCCCTATAATAAATGGATTGTATTTTTTCAAAACAAAACCTTTCCCAATATTTCTAACAATCTTATACATAATCTCTGTTCCCAATTTTTGATAGATTGTTAAGTCTTTTAATTTATTCTTATAAGAAGTGTTTCGTTTTAGTAATCCTTTTTCTTTGATTAAACGAGATACTTCCTCATATTCTAATGAAATTTTTACTACATTTTCATTTTTAAATTGAACAAGTTCATTATGAGGTTCTTTAATACATACAGGAATCATATTTTTATCTACATTTTCTAATACTTGTACGTTGTCATCAAAAACCATTTTAACTGATTTTTCTTGTGCAATATGTATTTTTTCCATGTTGTCTTCCACTAAAATAACATTATCATAAGCGATATGATTTATTTTCAATTGCATTTTTGTCAAAAATGGAACAATCTTTGTTCGAATAAATATATCTTTATAAGTTTCATTATCTTTTGTACGCTTCCCTCTTAAACTAGCAAATATAATCTTTACATCTTTTTCCTTTAAATCATCAATAATTTTCTTTGTATCACTTTTTATAGGATAAAACATATACTTAATAAAATTTTTATTCCAAAATCCAGAATTTATTTCCTTTGTTTTTTCCTCCACTTCTTTTGCATTATATCCAAGTTGTATTAAAAACGCATCAACACCAAATACTTCGCTAACGCTATAACCATTCGCGTGGACTACTTTAAAATCTGTATTAAACTTTTTCTTTAAATACCTTGGTGCATATTTCATCATAAATTCTGCTTCCCTAGTTATTGTTCCATCAATATCAAATAATATGTTCATAAATATACCCCCTTCATTTCGCAATGTACTTTATTTTAACACATATAACAAATTTGTCAAATTTTGTCAATTCAAAATCTTTTTACGGATTAAATCATTCTTTTTTACTTCATGATCTACTTGCATTTCAACGATTTGTTTTGGATGCCTTACCACTGTAATCTCTTTCTTTTCCTCATCAACAATTCGTTTAATTCGCATCGAAAATACCTCTGTACTTGGCCCAAATATTTCTACCTCATCACCTAATTCAAAATAGTTACGTTCCTCCACAACAGCCATTTTTGTTTCCTTATCATAAGATAAAATAACGCCTAAAAAATCTTGATTCGATACTTCTTCTCGCCCATTATAATATCCCATCGACTCATCATTCACTCCATTCATAAATTGTAAAACAGAATCACGATTGGCACAATTTCTTAAAATTTTTTCATATTCTATAGGATAAGTATATGTACTTGGTGAAGCAAGAAAAGTATCAATGGCTCTTCTATATGTATGTAAAACGGTCGCAATATAATAAATGGAACGCATTCTTCCCTCTATCTTAAAAGAGGTAATTCCCATGAAAATCATCTCTGGAATCATAGAAAGCATGGATAAATCTTTAGAGCAAAAAGTAAATGGTTTCTCTCCCTCTATCTGTTTTTCTCCATCCCATAGATGAAAGTCCCATCTACAAATTTGTGCACATCCCCCTCTATTCGCATCTCGATTCGTAAAAAAATTGGATAGAACACAACGTCCACTCACTCCAGCACACATGGCTCCATGAATAAAGCATTCAATCTCGAGTTCTGGAAGTTTTTCCCTTATTTCTAAAATTTCTGCTCTTGTGGCTTCTCTTCCTAAAACAACACGCTTTACTCCCATTTCATACCACCATTTACAGGCTTCATAGTTTAGTGTGGACTGTTGTGTTGAAACATGAACCTCCATTTTCTTTTCTAAAGCTTTTTTCATAATGGCAGGATCACTTACAATGACTGCATCGACGCCTATTTTTTTCAATTCTTCCAAAGTGCTATCCACTTCGCCGATTTCCTTATTATGTAGAACTATATTGATCGTAACAAAGACTCTTTTTCCCCTTTCATGTGCATAAAGAACCCCCTCTTTTATTTCTTCAAAAGTAAAATTTTTCGCATTGGCTCGAAGCCCTAAAGAAGGCCCTCCAATATAGACAGCATCGGCCCCATAATCAATGGCCCATTTTAAACGTTCTAAATCTCCTGCAGGAGCTAACAATTCTGGTTTTCTCATAAATCTTTCACCCTATATACTGTTTTGGTATGCAAGAAGCCACTAGAAAACGGATACAATTTTTCAAGGGAGGCTTGATCTTTTTCCTTATAACAACGAAGAATCTCCATAAATATATCATCTTCTATCAAAAAACTATTTAAATAAAGATAGTCTACTTCTAGTGTATCTATATCTAAATAAGCATTTAAAATAGTAGCCTCATATCCTTCAAAGGATGTCCCCTGTTCCCTTAAGGGGTATTTTTTTCCTTCCTTCTCCATATAATAAATCTCTTTTTCTGCTTCTAAGGAAAATGCTTTTTCATAATTTTTTACTAAGGGTCTTTTACTATAAAAAATAGGAATATAGCCAAACACCTGACTAATGAATTTCATCTTCGTATTCTTTCTAATTTCTGCGATTTCCTCTTTCGTAATCTCATTCGAAAGTTGCGTAAAAGATACACCTGCATCGAGCCAATAATTGCTTGTTGCATAATTTGTAGTAAAATGCTCCTGACTCCAAACAAGCGGTGTTTTAAAATGCCTTCTTTTCCAAATGGATGGGATACTAACATCATAAAAACAAATACCATCAATGGAAAACGGTTCTATTTCTTCTAAACATTTTTCTAACGGTTCTAAATCCGAAGAAAACATATTTTTATTTAAACTTAAAAAAATTTCTTTGTTTTCTTTTTTTAGAATAGGAAGAATTTCTTTGATTTCTTTTAAAGAAAAAGATACAGGTAAATTTACACTAAAATTCTCTACTCCAAGTAAATAAGCATCTACTTTATCTATTGTTTTCAAAATCATATTTTTATTCTTAGGGGCTATCATTAGTTTCTTCATACTTTCACTTCCAACTGTATTGTATCAAAAATAAAGATTCTGCGCAATTTTATTCTTTATAAAAATTTTTTCCTTTTCTATGGAAAGAGAAAAAAAGATATTTTTTGAGATGTATAAATGCTCTTTCTTTTAACTTACATCTCTTTATTATCATATTTTCAGTTTAAAATAGGCAATTTCTTTCTTTAAAGATTTTAAACCATGAAAAAATTACTGTATATAGCACAGTAATTTTACTTTGCTTTTGGTACAATAAAATAAAAAGTAGAGCCCTCTTTCTTTTTCGATTGCACACCATACACATAGTTATGCTTGACTAAAATATTTTTTACAATGGATAGACCTAAACCTGTTCCATATGTATTTCTCTGATGTGTTTTATCTACTTTGTAATATTTATCCCAGATGCGGTCTAATTCCTCCTCGTCAATTCCCTTTCCATGATCCGTTATACATACTTTATATGTATCTTCAATCTCTATAATCGAAACAAGAACTGTTTTATCTTTTCCAACATAGTTAATCGCATTACCAATTAAATTATAAATAACTTGCTCCATTTTACGTGAATCTGCAAGCACAATTCGGTTTTCTTTACTCTCATATAAAAATTGATAACCTTTTGTTTCCTCCAAATATTTAAACTTGTCAAGTATATTTAAAATAAGAGTATTCAAATCAAATGTTTCTAAACAAAGACAGTCCACATCGGATTGGATTTTAGAAAGTTCCAGTAGATCTCCTACTAATAAATTTAATCGTTCTGTTTCATCAATAATCGTATTTAAATTCGCATTTCTTTTCTCTGTATCTTTATAAGTTAAATCTCTCACCATTTCTGCATAAGCTTTAATCATAGTGAGGGGTGTTTTTAAATCGTGGGATACATTGGCTAAAAACTCTCTACGCAGTTGTTCTGTTTTTGACAGTTCCTCTTTTGCTTGATTCAAAGTACTCGCTAAGTCATCTAATTCTTTAATATCTGAATCTGAAGTAAAATCAATTTGGTAGTTTCCTTTTGACATTTCTAAAGCAGCATCTTTGAGCTTGACAATGGGTGATGACACCTTTTTTGATACAAAATAAGCGAGAAAAAAGGATAAAAGAAGAACAATAATTGTAGCATATACCAGTTGACTCGCTAAAATTTTTGTGGTGCTTTCTAAAGGTTCAATGGAAGCATTAATAAAAATATACACATCCTCTTCTAAATGCATTGCATAAATAAGTGTTTTATTCTTAAAACGACTATTTACAATGGTATATTTTTTTCGCGCAAGTCCACTTTCTATAAATGTCTTTTTATAAGTATAAGCTTCTGTATTATTATCTAAGCATCCCTTTGATAAACTCATCGAAGAATAGCGCACCAATTCCCCTGATATAACTTCAATACAAACATCATTTTGAAAAGCTACTTCATCGAGGGTTGCCTCAAATGTATTTGTATTATAGGAAGCTTCAATTTTATTAGCAATACGTGTTAATTGTAATGATTTCTGGTATTCATAATAAGCATTGAAAAAGATAACCTGAAATAACCAAAGTCCCGCCAAAATGAAAACGGAAAAAAAAGTAAAATAAAGCCATATTTTATTTTTTAAATTATCTAGCTTCAAATTTATATCCCATTCCTCGTACAGTCACAATTAAATCACGATATTTTCCTAAGTTATTTCTAAGCATTTTAATATGTGTATCTATTGTTCGATCATCACCAAAAAAATCATACCCCCACAATTTTGAAAGCAATTGTTCTCTAGATAAGGCAATATTTTGGTTCTTTACGAAATAACATAGCAATTCATATTCTTTAGGTGTCAATCTTAATTCCTTTCCATCAATTTTTGCTACATGTGCCTTATAATCAATCTCTAAATCTTCATACAGGTATTTATCCAAATCCCCATTTACCCGTTTTAAAACTGCTTTTATACGAGCAATTAACTCTTTTGGACTAAAAGGTTTTGTGATATAATCATCAATTCCAACAGAAAATCCAGTGAGTTTATCGTATTCTTCTTCTCTAGCTGATAACATAATGATAGGAATATCTTGTATCTTTTTAATCTCAGTAGAAGCACTATACCCATCTAATTTAGGCATCATAATATCCATGATAATAATATCAATGTTGGGATTTTCTTTGACCTTATTTATCGCATCAAGTCCATTTTCTGCCTCCAATACTTCATAGTTTTCCGCATAAGCATATTCTTTGATGACATCACGTATTAATTTTTCATCATCAACAACTAAAACTTTCATGTGTCACTTCCTAACCATTTCATTCTATAATAGATTTATGATAATTTTGTGAAATTTCTATTTTGCTTGTTCCAATGCTTTAGAGATGGCTTCAATATATGTATCTGCACTAATGGTAACCCCACTAATCACATCTAAGTCTAATTTTGTTTTTTCTTGATCAGTCCATTTTACCCAATCTAAGTCTTGCTCCTCTAGTACCTTTTTTTCAATGGCCTCCACTTGCTCATACCATTCCCTTCCTCCTTCAAGTATACCCATATTATTCGAAGCTTCTTTCATACCATAAGCATCTCTTAATGTTTTTTTCGTTGTCTTTACCCCATCTTTTACATAAGTTGAATCAATAAAGCAAGATTGGATATCTCCATAATGATCCACATAAAGAACCGCTGTTGTTACATATTTTTCCCCATAAGAGGTAAAAGGTACACTTCCATAATAAGTTCCTTCTTTATAAATACCTGTATGTTTTGCTTTCTCACATCCACATACACAACACAAAGCAATGACTATAAATACATATTTCATTTTTTTCATTTTTTTCTCTCTCTTTCTTATTTTTGATTTATTAAAAGTTGCCTACTCATATAGCCTGTAAGTAAACCTGTTGGAATACACAGTATACAAATCAAAGTTACATATTGTAACAAGTTGATATCAAGGAAAAAGAATGCAACGAACATTTGTCCTAAAGAATGCATAAATGATCCAACGACACTTACTCCTAGAATCGAAAAGATATTTAATTTTTTGAAAAGTGCCATACTCATCACAGAAAGAATACTTCCTACTAAACTAAAATAAAAGCTAAAACTAAATAATCCTGTTCGACATAAAGCAACAAGAAAAACCTTTAGTAAAGTAATACAAATGGCCTCTTTAAATGAATACATATAAAGAACATATAAAACAACAATGTTTGCTAAACCCAATTTAAGACCTGGTATAGTATATCCATCTAAAAAAGGCATAAAACTTTCAAAAATACTTAATACAACTGCTAAAGAAGCATACATAGCCATTCGTGTCATTTTTTTTATCTGCATCCTACACCTACCTTACAATTGTATCTAGTTCTTTCTTTCCCTTTAATGTAACTGTAATCTCATTTGGTAAACAAATAATGGTATCCCCCTCCTTGGAAACCCAGCCCTGTCTTGAACAAATATGTTTTGGACTTTCCTCTTCTAGAACACGAATTTTCCCATGTTCTACTTCTAAAATTATTTTTCCTAATGTGCCATCTACCGTATAAGTCTTTCGATCTGTATAAAGATTGATTGTTAAAATCTTCTCCTTTTTGAAATAAACTTCTGCATAGGAGGAC